>WTCC01000143.1 GCA_013138755.1 Gammaproteobacteria bacterium | reverse complement strand
GTAACAACCGTACCACGACCTGAGATTGAGAATACATCCTCAACAGGCATTAGGAACGGTTGATCAATCGCACGTTCTGGCTGTGGAATGTAATCATCCATTGCTGCAACCAGTTTCAGGATCGAAGGCACGCCGATGTCTGAGGTATCGCCTTCTAACGCTTTAAGCGCAGAACCGATAATGATAGGTGTGTCATCGCCTGGGAACTCATAAGCATCTAATAACTCACGAATTTCCATTTCAACTAATTCTAGTAATTCCTCATCATCAACCATGTCCGCTTTGTTCATGAATACAAGAACGTATGGCACACCAACCTGACGTGATAACAGGATGTGCTCACGTGTCTGTGGCATTGGGCCGTCTGCTGCTGATACGACGAGTATCGCGCCGTCCATCTGCGCGGCACCGGTAATCATGTTCTTCACGTAGTCGGCATGCCCAGGACAGTCAACGTGTGCGTAGTGACGATTCGCACTCTCGTACTCTACGTGGGAGGTCGCAATCGTGATACCACGTGCGCGCTCTTCCGGTGCGTTATCAATTTGATCGAAGGCTTTCACTTCACCACCTTGTGCTTCCGCCATAACTTTCGTCAGCGCCGCTGTCAGTGTGGTTTTACCATGGTCTACGTGACCAATTGTGCCTACGTTTACATGTGGCTTGGTTCTTTCAAATTTTTCCTTAGACACTAGCTATTACCTCGTCAAATTTATCTGTATAAAATCTATTAAAAATTCTTTGTATCCGGCTTACCAATAAATACCTGCTTAAGCCAAAATCACATACCAGTTTTACTGGATACTATTGCTGCTGAAACTGTTTTTGGCGCTTCAGCGTATTTCTCAAACTCCATCGAGTATGTCGCCCTACCCTGTGTCGCAGATCGCAACGAGGTAGAATACCCAAACATCTCTGATAACGGAACTGACGCGCGTATCGTTTTGCCAGCAACCACATCCTCCATGCCGTCTACGATACCGCGACGTCGATTCAAGTCACCCATGACATCACCCATATAATCCTCGGGTGTTACCACTTCAACTTTCATCATCGGTTCAAGTATTACCGGCTCCGCATCTAAAGCTGCTTGCCTAAAACACATCGAACCTGCAATTTTGAAGGCCATCTCATTCGAATCCACATCATGGAATGAACCGTCAAATAAAGTAACTTTTATATCTTCAACTGGATAACCAGCTAGTATGCCACTACGCATCTGTTCCTGCACACCTTGTTTAACGGCAGGAATGTACTCTTTCGGTACTACATCGCCAACAACCTCATTGACAAACTCATATCCAGAATCTGGCTCTTTCGGCTCCAGACGCAAAAAAACATGACCATATTGACCACGTCCACCTGCTTCCCTTTCAAACTTCGCCTCATGCTCGACGGTTTTACTGATCGCTTCTCGATAAGCAACCTGTGGATTACCTATATTGGCATTCACACCAAATTCCCGCCGCATACGGTCAACAATAATCTCTAGATGAAGCTCACCCATACCCGAGATAATCGTTTGACCTGATTCCTCATCATTCATCACTCTGAATGATGGATCCTCATGCGCCAACTTACTCAAGGCAACACTCATCTTATCTTGATCCGCTGTCGTTCTCGGTTCAACCGCTACCGAAATGACCGGATCTGGAAAATCCATTTTTTCCAAGGTGATGACCGCACTCGGGTCACACAAGGTATCACCCGTGGTGACATCTTTAAGTCCTATCGCTGCGGCTATATCGCCAGCACGCACTTCTTTTATTTCTTCACGACTATTGGCATGCATCTGCACGATGCGCCCAACGCGTTCTTTTTTGCCTATTCTCGGGTTATAAACCATGTCACCCGTTTTCAGCACGCCGGAGTAAACCCGGAAAAAAGTCAGATTACCAACAAATGAATCTGTCGCAATCTTAAATCCTAAAGCAGCAAACGGCGCTTTATCATCAGCAGGACGCTCTTCCTCTGATTCTTTCTTATCAGCCAGATGCCCGGTAATTGCCGGCACATCTAGCGGCGAAGGCAAGTAATCGATAACCGCATCGAGCACTGCCTGCACACCCTTATTCTTGAACGCACTGCCGCAGAAGGTAGGCACAATCTCATTAGCTAAGGTTCTAAGGCGTATGCCCAGCTTAATGTCTTCAATAGATAATTCGCCACTCTCGAGGTATTTATCCATCAACTCTTCATTAGCTTCAGCTGCTGCTTCAACCATGAGCTCACGCTTCTCATTACATACTTCTACGAGTTCAGCAGGAACATCACTTTCGATGAAATCCGAGCCCATGTTTTCCTCTTTCCAGCGAATAGATTTCATTCGCATGAGGTCAACAACACCCTCAAAATTTTCCTCAGCGCCGATAGCAATCTGCATCGGTACAGGGTTAGCGCCTAAGCGCGCTTTTATCTGCCCTACAACGCGCAAGAAATCAGCACCCGTACGATCCATCTTATTGACGAAAGCTATACGCGGCACATGATATTTGTTTGCCTGACGCCATACCGTTTCAGATTGCGGCTCAACACCACCAACTGCACAGAAAACGGCACAAGCACCATCCAATACACGCAACGAACGCTCCACTTCAATAGTGAAATCTACGTGGCCCGGTGTATCAATAATATTAATACGGTACTCATCGTATTGCTCATCCATGCCCTTCCAGAAACAAGTGGTTGCAGCGGAAGTTATCGTAATTCCGCGCTCCTGCTCTTGCTCCATCCAGTCCATCGTGGCAGCGCCGTCATGGACTTCACCTATCTTGTGCGATATACCTGTGTAGTACAGGATACGTTCCGTCGTTGTCGTCTTACCCGCATCAATATGCGCCATGATGCCAATGTTACGATAGCGCTTAATTGGCGTGGTGCGGGCCATGACTGCTTCCTACTAACTTATGTTTTAACTCTTAATGCTTTAAACAGCCAGCAAAAACTACCAACGGAAGTGAGCAAATGCCTTATTAGCCTCAGCCATACGGTGAGTATCTTCACGTTTCTTAACTGCATTGCCGCGATTTTCAGCTGCATCCATCAATTCACCAGCAAACTTTAACTGCATCGATTTCTCACCACGACTACGTGACGCATCGATCAACCAGCGCATCGCCAATGTCGTGCGACGGCTAGGGCGAACCTCAACGGGCACCTGATAAGTTGCACCACCTACACGGCGAGATTTAACTTCGACCATAGGCGCGACATTTTCTAGCGCTTTATCAAGAACGTCAGTTGGCTCACCATCAACTTTATCGTTAATGCGATCCAGGGCGTTATACATGATCGTTTCAGCAACAGACTTTTTACCGCTCTTCATTATCATGTTAACGAACTTAGTAATTTTTACACTTCCGTACTTAGGATCAGGCAGTACGTCTCTTTTGGGAACTTCTCTTCTTCTTGGCATTAGTATTCTCTATAAACCGCTTAACTTATCGATTATTTATTTGTTAGTTTTTGAAATTAGCTCTTAGGTCGCTTAGTACCGTATTTAGAACGACCTTGACGACGTGATTCTACGCCCTGCGTATCCAGGCTACCACGTACAACGTGATAACGAACACCAGGTAAATCTTTTACACGACCGCCGCGAATAAGCACAACACTATGCTCTTGCAGGTTATGGCCTTCACCACCAATATAGCTCGTCACTTCGAAGCTGTTTGTTAAACGGACACGAGCAACTTTACGCATCGCGGAGTTAGGCTTTTTCGGTGTCGTTGTATATACGCGGGTACATACACCACGTCTTTGTGGGCACGCTTCTAACGCAGGCACGTTGCTTTTTACAACTTTACTACGGCGTGGTTTACGCACTAATTGGTTAATCGTTGTCATCTATAACTCCAAAATCCGCAACAATGACATATAAATCATTAGTTTAGCGGCGCCTGTTGGTATTTACTACAGGCTAAAATAAACAACAGGCCCTGAGGATTAAACCTTGGGGCCCGTCAAAAGAGGCGCAATTCTATTCCCACTACCCTTAACTGTCAAGCAGACAGGGAGTTAAAACGCGCCCAGTTAAGCTTTAAGCATCCTGTTTAGGTTGCTCTTCAGCCTCTTCAACAGCAGCAGACTCTACGATCTCTGCTGGCACTTCTACATCAGTCAGTTCTTCTGTCACTTCTGAGCTTAATTCAGCAGCAGCTTCTTCTTCAGTGATAAAAGCAGCTTCGATGTCCGCTGTGCGCTGGCGCTGTCTTTCTTCATGGAAAGCCAGACCGGTGCCGGCAGGAATCAATCGACCTACAATGACATTTTCTTTCAATCCGCGTAATGGATCACTACCACCTCGCACTGAGGCTTCGGTCAATACACGTGTTGTTTCCTGGAACGAAGCTGCTGAAATAAAGGATTCAGTAACCAATGAGCCTTTAGTAATACCTAATAGTATTGGCTCAAAGATAGCCGGTTCCTTGCCTTCTTCTTTCAGAACTTCACACTCTGCGATAACACGTGCACGTTCAACGATCTCACCTTTAAGGTATTTAGATTCACCACCTTCGATGATTTCACATTTACGCAACATCTGACGAATAATAACTTCGATGTGCTTATCATTGATCTTCACACCTTGCAGACGATATACATCTTGAATCTCATTCACCAGGTACTCGGCTAGTTCTTCAGCACCGAGCAAACGCAGAATATCGTGCGCACTGCGCTCACCATCAGAAATAACCTCACCCTGCTCAACGCGCTCACCTTCGAACACATTGATATGCCGCCATTTAGGAATCAGTGACTCAATCGCTTCCGAACTATCTTTAGTGATAACCAGACGCTGCTTACCTTTGGTTTCTTTACCAAAGCTAACGACGCCTGAAGCTTCCGCCATGATAGCTGGCTCTTTAGGTTTACGTGCCTCAAACAGATCAGCAACGCGCGGCAGACCACCGGTAATATCACGTGTCTTACTAGATTCCTGTGGAATACGCGCAATAACATCACCAACTGACACATCATTACCATCATCGATATTAATAATCGCACCGGATGGTAAGAAGTAACGTGCCGGCTGATCAGTACCAGCGATATTAAGATCTTTACCTTTCGCATCCACCAAAGTCATCAGAGGACGCATATCTTTACCAGCTGTCGGACGCTGTTTCGGATCGATCACTACAATCGATGACAGACCAGTAACATCATCCGTTTCTTTCTGAACACTGATACCATCAGCAAAATCAGTGAATTTAACTTTACCTGCCACCTCAGTAATAATCGGATGAGTATGCGGATCCCAGGTAGCAACAACTTGCCCACCTGTAACTTGGCCGCCATCTTCAACAGAGATAACAGCACCGTAAGGGATTTTATACAGCTCACGCTCACGGCCGTTTTCATCGGTTACACCAAGCTCACCAGAACGAGAAACCGCAACCAAATTACCACTGGTCTGATGCACGACGTTAATATTATGCAGACGAGCCGTACCCGAAGTTTTCACGCTAACGCTATTGGCAGCCGCAGATCGACTCGCCGCACCACCGATATGGAAAGTACGCATGGTTAACTGCGTTCCAGGCTCACCGATAGATTGCGCTGCGATTACACCAACAGCCTCACCATGATTGACCAGATGCCCACGTGCAAGATCACGTCCGTAACACATAGAGCAAACGCCCTGTTTATTTTCACAGGTAATAACTGAACGCACGAAAATTTCGTCAACGCCCAGTTCATCAAGCTGCTCGACCCATTGCTCATCGAGCAAGGTATCACGAGGAATCAACACTTCATCATCAGTGTTAACAACGTCACGTGCAACCACGCGACCTAACACCAGCTCACTCAATGGCATAACAACATCGCCACCTTCAATAATCGACTGAACCAACATACCTTTCTCAGTATTACAGTCCTGCTTCAGGATAACCATGTCTTGTGCAACATCGACCAGACGACGCGTCAGATAACCAGAGTTAGCTGTTTTCAACGCAGTATCTGCCAAACCTTTACGAGCACCATGTGTCGAAATAAAGTATTGCAGTACATTCAAACCTTCGCGGAAATTCGCAGTAATCGGCGTTTCAATAATAGAACCGTCCGGTTTAGCCATCAGACCACGCATACCAGCAAGCTGACGAATCTGCGCAGCTGAACCACGAGCGCCAGAATCGGCCATCACGAAAATGTTATTAAACGAAGGTTGTGTTTCCATCTTGCCTTCGGCATTTTTTACTGTGATGGTACTCAATTTATCCATCATGGCTTTAGCCACTGCTTCATTCGCATGCGACCAGATATCAACAACTTTGTTATAACGCTCGCCGTTTGTTACCAGACCTGAAGCATATTGATCTTGAATCTCTTTTACTTCCGCATCAGCACCAGCTAACAGAGCTCCTTTTTCTTCTGGAATAACCATATCGTCGATACAGATCGAGATACCCGAACGAGTCGAATATCTGAAACCGGTATACATTAGCTGGTCAGCAAAAATAACAGTTTCTTTCAGACCAACCTGACGGTAACAAGAGTTAATCAAGTTTGAGATTGCTTTCTTACCTAAGTCTTGATTGACTAATTCGTAAGGGATGCCCGCTGGAATAATCTCAGAAAGAATAGCTCGGCCAACTGTCGTATCAACGATCGTGAACTTCTCTACCAGCTCACCTTCTTCGTTAAATACTACCTCTTTAATACGCGCCTTAACTCTCGCCTGTAGATCACATACCCCAGCATCAAACGCACGATGTACTTCATCAACATCAGCGAAGACCATGCCTTCACCATTAACATTGATTGACTCGCGAGTCATGTAATAAAGACCTAAGACGATATCTTGTGAAGGTACGATGATTGGATCGCCAGATGCAGGAGACAGGATGTTATTTGTTGCCAGCATCAATGTTCGCGCTTCTAACTGTGCTTCGATAGAGAGCGGTACGTGAACAGCCATCTGGTCACCGTCAAAGTCAGCATTGAAAGCAGTACAGACCAATGGGTGTAACTGAATCGCTTTACCTTCGATCAGTACAGGCTCGAACGCCTGAATACCTAATCTATGCAGTGTTGGTGCACGGTTAAGCATAACCGGATGTTCACGAATAACTTCATCAAGAATATCCCAAACTTCGGAACCTTCTTTCTCAACCATTTTCTTCGCAGCTTTAATGGTTGTTGCTAAACCGCGACGCAATAATTTATTGAAGATAAATGGCTTGAACAATTCAAGTGACATCTTCTTCGGCAGACCACACTGATGCAATTTCAGCGTTGGACCAACCACGATCACTGAACGACCGGAGTAATCAACACGTTTACCCAGTAAGTTCTGGCGGAAGCGGCCTTGTTTACCTTTAATCATGTCTGCTAAAGATTTCAACGGACGTTTGTTAGTACCGGTAATCGCTCGACCACGACGACCGTTATCCATCAACGCATCGACAGATTCTTGCAGCATACGTTTTTCGTTACGCACGATGATGTCTGGCGCATACAATTCGAGTAAACGCTTTAGACGGTTATTACGATTAATGACACGACGATACAAATCATTTAGATCCGATGTTGCAAAACGACCACCATCCAGGGGCACCAAAGGACGCAGATCAGGTGGAAGCACTGGCAATATAGTCATAATCATCCACTCTGGACGATTACCTGAAGCAGTAAATGATTCAACCAACTTAAGGCGTTTAGCTAAACGTTTCAGCTTAGTTTCAGATTTAGTCGCACCCATGTCTTCGCGGATCTGAATACGCTCTTCTTCGAGCACCAGACTCTTCAACATTTCGTGAACAGCTTCTGCACCCATGCGTGCATCAAACTCATCACCATGCTCTTCAATGGCTTCAAGATACGATTCATCAGTCAATAACTGACCTTTTTCCAGCGTGGTTAAACCCGGTTCGATAACAACAAACGCTTCGAAATAAAGGATACGTTCGATTTCACGTAAGGTCATATCCAATAGCAGACCAATACGTGATGGCAATGATTTCAAATACCAGATGTGCGCAACCGGACTAGCCAGATCGATGTGACCCATACGCTCACGACGTACTTTGGATTGCGTGACTTCAACACCACACTTCTCACAGACAACACCGCGATGCTTCAGACGCTTGTACTTTCCACACAAGCACTCGTAGTCTTTTACCGGACCAAAAATCTTGGCACAGAACAGACCGTCACGTTCTGGTTTGAACGTACGATAGTTAATGGTTTCCGGTTTCTTTACTTCACCGAAAGACCAGGATTGAATCTGTGATGGAGATGCAAGGCTAATTTTAATTGCATCAAAATCTTCATTTTGGCCTGGTTGTTTAATGAGCTTAAGTAAGTCTTTCATTGCCCTAAATCCTGTTTGTATTATTTATATATGGTTACGCTTTACAGCGATATGTGCCTGAAACCCGTCTGTTAAGACTTATTTCTCCAGCTCCAATTCAATGTTGATACCTAGAGCACGAATCTCTTTAAGTAGCACATTGAAGGATTCCGGCATTCCCGGCTCCATATGATGATTACCATCAACAATATTCTTGTACATCTTGTTACGACCAGCTACGTCATCCGACTTAACCGTTAACATTTCCTGCAAGGTGTATGCAGCACCGTATGCTTCCAGTGCCCACACTTCCATCTCACCGAAACGCTGACCACCAAACTGTGCTTTACCACCCAGTGGTTGCTGCGTGACCAGACTGTACGGACCAGTAGAACGCGCATGCATCTTGTCATCGATCAAGTGATTCAGTTTCAGCATGTATTTGTAACCGATGGTGACAGGGTTATCAAACTTCTGACCCGTTCGACCGTCGTACAATGTTTCCTGACCGCTGACTGGCATTCCACCAAGCTCTAGCATGCGACGAATTTCTTCTTCCTCAGCACCATCAAATACTGGTGTCGCCATCGGCACACCCTTACGTAGATTATTTGCCAGATCTAACAGCTCTTCATCACTGAATGATTTCAGATCAACTTTATTTTCTTTATGGTTATAAATTTCATTAAGGAACTTACGAATGCTTGGCACTGATTCTTTATCATCAAGCATCTTACTGATGACATCACCTAATCCTTTTGCAGCAAGACCGAGATGCGTTTCCAGGACCTGGCCCACGTTCATACGTGAAGGTACGCCTAGTGGATTCAGAATGATATCTACCGGTGTGCCATCAGCCGTGTGCGGCATATCTTCAACAGGAACGATAATCGAAACAACACCCTTGTTACCGTGACGACCAGCCATCTTGTCGCCAGGTTGCATACGGCGCTTAACAGCCAGATAAACTTTAACCATCTTCAACACGCCTGGCGCCAGATCATCACCTGCGGTTAACTTATCTCTCTTCTCAGTAAAGTACGCATCCAGCAATTCACGCTGCTCTTTATGCTGCAGAGACAGCGCCTCGATACGCGCATTGTCTTTCTCATCTTTTAAGCGAATCGTCAACCAGTCACTATGATCAAGATCTTTCAGATAAGCAGCTGTAATCTTGTCACCAGATTTCAGCCCAGCCGGACCACCAGCTGCCTGGTTACCAGTAAAGACTTTTGCCATACGTGCAAACAGATCTTCTTCGATGATACGCCACTGCGCATCAACGTCTTTCTTCACAGAAGCGACCTCTTCTTCTTCGATCTCCAGCGCACGCTTGTCTTTATCTACACCTTCACGGGTAAAGACTTGAACGCCGATAACCGTACCATGAGTACTAGCACCAACACGTAAAGATGAATCTTTCACATCAGAAGCTTTTTCACCGAAGATGGCACGCAAAAGTTTTTCTTCAGCTGTTAGTTGCGTCTCACCCTTAGGCGTCACTTTGCCGACCAGGATATCACCCGGCTTAACTTCCGCACCGACGTAAACCACTCCAGACTCATCCAGTTTAGATAACAAACTTTCACTGACGTTAGGAATATCAGCAGTGATCTCTTCAGAACCTAATTTAGTATCACGAGCAACACTGCTTAGCTCCTGGATATGGATAGTGGTATAACGATCTTCTTCCACCACTCGCTCAGAGATTATGATCGAATCCTCGAAGTTGTAACCATTCCACGCCATGTATGCAACCAGCATGTTTTGACCTAGTGCCAGCTCGCCCATGTCAGTAGATGGACCGTCAGCGATGATGTCACCGCGCTGAATCGAATCACCTACTTTCACTAGAGGGCGCTGATTGATACAGGTATTTTGATTTGAACGTGTGTATTTAGTCAGGTTGTATATGTCAACACCTGTTGCCCCGTCAGCCGCTTCAGCTTCATGTGCACGCACTACGATTCGAGATGCATCAACAGAATCGATAATACCACCACGTATAGAAACAACCGACGCACCAGAGTCATGCGCTACTGCACGCTCCATACCTGTACCGACTAACGGCTTATCAGCACGTAATGTTGGTACCGCCTGACGCTGCATGTTTGACCCCATCAACGCACGGTTAGCATCATCATGCTCAAGGAAAGGAATCAACGATGCCGCAACAGAAACAATCTGTCTAGGCGATACATCCATATACTGCACTTCAGCTGGTGACGACAGAGAGAATTCATTCAGATGACGACATGAAACCATCTCATCGGTTAATTTACCTTTAGGATTCATCGTCGCATTTGCCTGCGCAATAACGAAACCACCTTCTTCAATCGCAGAGAGGTAATCAATCTCTAATGTTGCTACACCTTTTACAACTTTACGATAAGGCGTTTCCAGGAAACCATAGGCATTTGTTCGTGCGTACACGGCCAATGAATTAATCAGACCAATGTTTGGTCCCTCAGGGGTTTCAATAGGACAGACTCGACCGTAATGTGTTGGATGCACGTCACGAACCTCAAAACCAGCACGCTCACGCGTCAGACCACCTGGGCCCAATGCGGAAATACGACGTTTGTGTGTCACTTCAGATAGTGGATTATTTTGATCCATGAACTGAGATAACTGACTTGAACCAAAGAATTCTTTAACGGCTGCAGCCACAGGTTTCGCATTAATCAAATCTTGTGGCATCAACGCATCTTGCTCAGCAGTGGTCAGACGCTCTTTTACTGCACGCTCAACACGGACCAGACCAACTCGGAAAACGTTCTCAGCCATCTCACCAACACTACGGATACGACGATTACCAAGATGATCAATATCGTCAACTGTACCACTACCGTTACGAATAGAGATCAGCTCTTTCATCACTGAAAGGATATCTGATACTTCACCTTGTGACTCACATAATTCTTTCGCATAATCGTCTTTACGAGAGCTAAAGTGACGGTGATCATAGAGCACACCAGGACCTTCAGACGTACCGCGTTGCAGACGGCGGTTAAATTTCATACGACCTACTGTCGAAATATCATAACGGTCAGCAGAGAAGAATAGATTATTAAACAGGTTCTCAGCAGCGTCTTTTGTTGGTGGCTCACCAGGGCGCATCATGCGATAGATCTCGATCTGCGCTTCCAGTTTTGTAGTGGTGCTATCGACTGCCAATGTATTAGATATGAATGGGCCAGTGTCTAAATCATTAGTGTAAATCACACGAACACTTTTAATGCCTTTTTCCTGAACAAAAGCGATTAGCTCTTCTGTAAACTCAGAGTTTGCCGGCACCATCACTTCACCGGTTTCTTCATCGATTATGTCGTTAGCTAAAATTTTACCAATCAGGTAATCCAGCGGCGCTTTAAGCTTTTTAATTTTTTTCTTTTCTAACAACTTAATGTGACGCATAGTCACACGTTTGCCCGTCTCAACAACAACTTCTTTTCCAGCCGTTATGTCGAAACTGGCTGTATCACCACGTAGGCGTTCAGGAACAAGATCAAAACTAACACCCTCTTTGGTGAAGCTGTACTCGATGCTATCAAAGAAGATATCAAGAATTTCTTCGTTGTTATAACCCAGTGAACGCAACAGAACCGATGCCGGTAATTTACGACGACGATCGATACGAACAAACACGCTGTCTTTAGGATCAAATTCGAAGTCCAACCAGGAACCACGGTAAGGTATGACTCGGGCAGAATACAAGATCTTACCTGACGAATGCGTCTTGCCTTTATCATGATCGAATAAAACACCAGGAGAACGATGTAACTGAGACACGATTACACGCTCGGTACCATTGATAACAAAAGTGCCGTTATTTGTCATCAAAGGCATTTCGCCCATGAAAACTTCCTGCTCTTTCACTTCTTTTGGTGTTGTTTTCTTCTTATTGTCTTTGTCGTATATCTCAAGACGCAATACGACACGCAGCGGTGCTGCGTACGTTAAACCACGAAGCTGACATTCTTTTACATCAAAAACAGGCTTTCCTAGTCTATACTCAACAAATTGTAACTTTACATGGCCTGAGTAACTGACAATTGGAAAAACCGATTCAAAAGCACCCTGTAAGCCGGTACTTTCACGTTGCGCTGCTGTTTTCTCTGATTGCAAATAACCACGAAATGAATCGATTTGCATAGATAACAAATAGGGCACATCCAAAACAGGTGGACGCTTACCGAAATCCTTACGGAGTCTCTTTTTCTCGGTAAAAGAATATGTCATCAGTCTTCCTCGTTTAATCTAAAATTTATTTAATGTAGCGTTTTACGCCACTTACTTTCGAACGTGCTTTCTTGCACACAAGCCGCTCGAGCACTTTTCACTATCGCTTTACGATAGAAACAGGAAAAGGCCGGGAGAAAACTGTTAATTAAAACAGCTCTTCCAGCCTTCCTGTCGCTGACATCACCAACCCCGTTAAATTGATTAACAGGGCTATCGATTTCAGCGCGATACCTCTATTTAAGCTCGCAAGTTGCGCCAGCTTCTTCAAGCTGCTTTTTAACTTCTTCAGCTTCGTCTTTAGACGCAGCTTCTTTAAGTACTGTAGGCGCACTTTCTACTGCATCTTTCGCTTCTTTCAGACCTAGGCCTGTGATTGCGCGAACAGCTTTAATAGCCGCTACTTTGTTTTCACCGAAACCGGTAAATACAACATCAAACTCGTCTTTAACAGCAGCTTCACCACCACCGTCACCAGCAGCAGGCGCAGCAGCTACAGCAGCAGCGGCAGATACGCCAAATTTTTCTTCCATTGCAGAAATAAGATCTACAACTTCCATTACAGACATGTTTGAAATAGTTTCAAGAATATCATCTTTAGAAACAGCCATGATTTTTCTCCAGTTTAAATATT
>WTCC01000295.1 GCA_013138755.1 Gammaproteobacteria bacterium | reverse complement strand
CACAATAGACGCGAACACGACAACGATGGTTATGTTCCAATGACATAAAGTGATAGACCGCAGCAAAACGCTTTCTACCTGAATCTGTCGCATCGATATCATCACCAAAACGCAAACGCGCGCCGGTGGCTGGCTCTACGCCACGGCTAAAACCGGTTGCTGAAGTTTCATCCGTCGCCCATTCGACACTGCCGTATTCAGAATAATCGACACCACAGACGTCGATTAGCTGCTCGAATTTAAGGGCCGCATCATCACGTAATGTTTCACAGACAGAAAGTAAGTCTGCAGGTAAAACTTCGATAGTGACTTCACCGAAGACATCATTCTGCACCACAACATTAGATTGCAGCCTGGAGGAAAAGGTACTGTCTAGTACCTTTGATAATTCTTGAACGTTCATACAACCCTATCCTATGTGATCGTCACATCCCGATGTCTCACCGGGGCGCTGTAACCAGAATCACCCTCAACAGGCTGTCTAGCGATAGTGTTAGTACGACGAATTTTGTTTTGCAACTGCAATATACCGTAGAGCAGTGCTTCTGCTGTCGGTGGGCAACCCGGCACATAGATGTCAACCGGCACGATACGGTCGCAGCCACGCACGACAGAATAAGAATAGTGATAATAACCGCCACCATTTGCGCATGAACCCATCGAGATAACCCAACGCGGCTCCGCCATCTGGTCGTAGACTCTACGCAGAGCAGGTGCCATCTTGTTACATAAGGTGCCAGCAACAATCATCACATCCGATTGTCGCGGACTAGGACGGAACAACATACCAAAACGATCGAGGTCGTAACGCGAAGCGCCTGCCTGCATCATTTCAACCGCACAACAAGCGAGACCAAAAGTCATTGGCCACATCGAACCAGTACGTGCCCAGTTGATTAATTTATCCGCAGAAGTGGTAACAAAACCTTCTTCCAGAACGCCTTCTATTCCCATTCCAGCGCTCCTTTTTTCCACTCATAAATAAAACCGATAACCAGAATGCCGAGGAATATACCCATGGCAGAGATACCAAAAAGTCCGATTTTATCGAGCACGACAGCCCAGGGGAAAAGAAAGGCAATTTCCAGGTCGAAAATGATGAACAGGATTGCAACGAGATAATAACGCACGTCGAATTTTATACGTGAATCTTCGAATGCTTCAAAACCACATTCAAATGGAGAGTTTTTTGCAGCGTCAGGTTTTGATGGAGCCAGTACAAAACCACCAACAAACATGGCACCTACACCGACCATCATGCCGATGGCTAAAAATATCAGCACTGGCAAATAATTTTCGAGCATTTTCTCGACCCTTTAAATTTAAAAACTAGACCTGAACACTAAGCCGGCCACGGTAAACACATCCTGTCGCCCTAAAGTGCTTAGGCATTTGTTATTTTGCTTCCTGCGCTTTTGTTTTCTATTTTATTTTTTAATTGGTGCCGATGGCCGGAGTCGAACCGGCACAGCTTTCGCCACACGCCCCTCAAGCGTGCGTGTCTACCAATTCCACCACATCGGCCATCTTTCTTCTAAAACAGTACTTCTACACCATTAACTATTTCTACTCAGCAGGTGCGGGCACATCTCCTTCTGCCGAATCCCCTTCTGCCGAACCCACTGGGACATCAGCCGCAGCAGGAACATCTAGCGCAGGCGCTGGCACTGCTGGATCTGCCGGGGCTTCTATAGCAGGCGCTGTAAGCGCATCTAATACACTATCAATCTGCACATCTCTATTTGAAGCCAGATACGCCAGAGCAATACTATTTATGAAAAAGGCTGTCGCAAAAATGGCTGTAGTCTTACTTAAAAAATTAGATGCACCCGTCGCACCAAACACGCTGCCGCCGACACCGCCGCCGCCACCGAACGCTGCACCCGCTGAGGCACCAGCACCTTTTTGCAATAACACAAGGGTGATAATTCCTAACGATAAAACGACATGCAATACAAGAAGTATAATATCCACGCAATCAATCTCTCTTAATTAGGTCGCTGAACTGCTGCACTAGCCCTACAACCTATCTTATTTGTTTTATTCTGCAGCCTGACAAATTGCCAGAAAATCTTCAGCTTTCAGTGATGCCCCACCGATTAAACCACCATCAATATCGGGTTGTCCGATCAGTTCTTTTGCATTACCCGGGTTCATACTGCCGCCGTAGAGAATACGTAAACCTTCAGCCACTTCGGCATTTAATGATGCAATTTTTCCACGGATAAAGGCATGAACTTCTTGCGCTTGCTCAGGCGTCGCCACTTTGCCAGTACCGATCGCCCAGACAGGCTCATATGCGATAACGCCATCAGCCAGCGCTTCCACGCCTTCCAATGCAATTACGGCATCAATCTGTCGTGCACAGACATCATTAGTCACGCCAGATTCACGCTCTTCCAGGGTTTCACCAATGCAGAATAGAGGTTTAATACCATTGCGTCGCGCAGCAGCAAATCGTTTAGCAACCAGTTCGTCAGTCTCACCATACAATGCACGTCGCTCAGAATGACCGATGATGGCATATTCACAACCGACATCTTTCAGCATATCACCAGAAAGCTCACCGGTGAAAGCACCTGAATCTTCATCACAAATATTTTGCGAACCAACTTTAACAGCGCTACCATCAGCCGCGCCGGAAACACGAGAAATATATACCGCAGGAGGACAAACAACGACCTCAGCCTTTGTTACTGAAGACATGCCGGCTGCGATACCTGCCATCAATTCTTTGACTGACTCACTAGAACCATTCATCTTCCAGTTACCAGCTACCATCACCTGTCGCATTACATTCTCCGCAGATTTATTCATGTGTTTTTAAAGGGTGTGAAGGATACCTGTCGACACTGAATAAATCAATGTTGATAAAGGCAATTTATTGAGCAAAAACAAGGCAAAACAGGACGAATGCGTGATTTATATCTTTATCAATAGCTTATAGAGGCTATTGATAAGTAAAACTTATTGCATAATAGATTTTTTTGAATTATCAGTTGGCAGTAAAAGCCAGGACTATTGAGTTGGCGCTAATCCTTCAAAAGGCCCTTAAGCTGTTGAATTTGCGCCTTTCTGCCAACTGACGACGGCTAACTGATAACTTCTTTTAAGCCGCTTGTGACGCCTGAGCCACCTGGTCAGCGATGTCATTTGCCAGCTGATTAACCAGCAATTCATCATCGCCTTCAACCATCACACGAATCAATGGCTCAGTACCCGACGGCCTTAATAAAACACGACCACGACCATTCAGTTTAGCTTCAGCATGCGCCACAGATTGCTGCACAGCAGCTGATTGCATTGGGTCAGAGCTTCCTTGCAGAGGCACATTGATCATTAATTGTGGGAACTTTTTCATGCCTGATTTCGCTTCGTGTAGAGAAATCTTATCTTTCACCAAATATGCTAATACCTGTAAGGCTGAGATAATACCGTCACCAGTCGTTGTTCTGTCCAGACAGATAATATGGCCAGATGATTCTCCACCGATTAACCAGCCTTTTTCACTCAGAGTTTCCAGTACATAACGGTCACCCACATTACTGCGCGCAAATTCCAGCCCTAGATCCTTGATTGCCAATTCCATTCCTAGATTAGACATCAAGGTTCCGACCACACCACCAACGTCCTCACCTTCGCTCAAACGCGAACGCGCGATAATGTACAACAACTCGTCACCATCGACAATCTCACCCTTGTGATCAACCATCAGCACGCGATCGCCATCACCATCAAATGCAATACCTAGATCTGCACCTTCAAACTTAACCCTTGTTGCCAAATATTCCGGGTAGGTCGAGCCACATTCCTGATTGATATTGAGCCCGTCAGGCTGAGCACCTATAACGATGATGTTGGCACCTAATTCAGTAAAGACTTTAGGCGCTATGTCATAGGTAGCACCATTGGAACAATCCAGCACTATTTTTAGTCCACTCAATCGCACATTCATAGG
>WTCC01000165.1 GCA_013138755.1 Gammaproteobacteria bacterium | reverse complement strand
ACCCTGTTCTGCAAGGTTGCCACGGATTCATTAGGGTTTTTCTGGATCCAGGCATGAATAAGCTTTTTAGTAATAATGGCATCGGTGCAGCCCGCTTTAAGATAGAACTGATCAAATTTGTAGAGTGTCCGTGCACTGCTGTCATATTTATAACCCAGTGACTGTTTCTCTCGAATCATTCCCTCGATGAGTTTCTGTAATGGACTGTTATAGTTGAATTGACTCATGACTTTAACGCCTCTTCAGGATTCAAAGCACATTCGCGCAACTTGCTTACATCAACTTTGAGGTAAACAGCCGTAGACTCTGAACTGATATGCCCCAGTATGTCTGAAATGATGGGTAACGGTGTATTCTCAGCAAGTAACCTGCTGGCCAGTGTGTGGCGCAGAGAATGCATGCCTTTTTTCTTGTGAGGAGACAGTGGGATTTTTGCAAGCTTCATGTATTTGACAATAATTTGATGCAGCCTGTCTTCATCAGAAAAAGGCTCCAACGGTGCTATGTGTCGTAAAAATACGTAGGGTGATTCAACTTTCGGGCGACCGTTTTTCAAATAATCAATGATGGCCCAACCAATATCGGGAAGCAGAGGAAGACTGAGAGTTGTCGCCGTTTTCGACTGTATTATCTCGATGTGCTTATCCTGCCATTTTAGATCGTTTAACTTCAGATGCTTGATGTCGATGGTACGAAGACCTAATCGTGAAGCTAAAAGGATGATGGCATAATCTCTCTTACCGGCAGGGTTGCCTCTGTCAATTGCATCGAGAAGCCTGGCAACGTTTTCCTGTGTCCACACGGAGGGAATTCGGTTTTGTTTCCTGGCTTTAACAGGTGGTATTGCTTTGGCTAAATCTTCTGGGTGCAAGCTATTTTGATGTAAGTAGCGCAAAAAAGAACGCAGACCGCAAAGCTCTAATTCTACGGTTTTATAACTGTAGCCGGCCAAAGTGTTAATATAGTCAGATAAATGCCTCGCAACAATATTCGAGGATTGCCTGATACCTTGTGATTCCAGAAAACTCAACAATTTTTCGGCAATTTTACGATAGTGATTTTGTGTAGCTGTGGAATATTCTTTCTGTTGGCAATGGCTTTGATAGCTTTGCAATAACATCTTGAATTTGTTTGTTTGCAGCAATTCTTTTTGCTTATAATATCTGCGTAGAATGCTACCGTGTTGTTGGTAATCCCCTAGCATTCTGACAATTCGGAAAACGTTGATGATCGATTGTGTCAGTTCCCCTGATTTCTCTAACTCAAAAAAATTGAACTGCTCATCCAGAAAACACATCCCCGCATCTTCTGTAAAGTGATCTATACCCTTTTGTATAAAGAACGTGGATATACGCTTCCACATCTTTCGATACTGCGTTATTGATCCTTCAGTATAATGTAGTCGATGTAGTTCATTTTCCAGTCGGTTGGTTAATTCTTGAAAAGGTAGGTAAGTCATCAGGTGTTCCTCTAAAAGTGAGTGAGACACCTTCTATTTTCAGTTAATATTCACCGTATTATGCAAAGTAAATTCGGCTCTGACCCAGCAAGAGTGCGCTTCATAGCCCGTTACTTTGCATAACGAGTTACTATGCATAAGGGGGTATTATTTCGCCGGTAGCAGCAAACATGACATTGGATGGTCTAGAAGCGATGCTTGCGAGGAAATTTCCAAAAGCAAAGCGACTAAGCCTGAAAATGAACATGGTGCGTTACGCGGACGATTTTATTATTACTGGCCATTCGAAAGAATGGCTGGAACAAGAAGTAAAACCCGCAGTGGTTGAATTTCTGGCGGAACGTGGACTCGTATTGTCGCCTGAAAAAACCAGAGTAACGCACATCAGAAAGGGTTTTGACTTCCTCGGGTGGAACATTCGCAAGTACAACGGCAAGCTGTTAATGAAGCCGTCGAAAACGAACGTCAAGACACATCTTGATAAAATCCGCGATGTCATCAAGGTGAACAAGTCGGCTAAACAAGCTAACCTGATAAAACTGCTCAATCCTATTCTACGAGGATGGGCGAACTATCACAGTCATGTCGTCGCCAAGGAAACCTTTAGTCGGAATGATAAACGTGTCTGGTCAATGTTATGGCGGTGGGCGGTAAGAAGGCATCCCAATAAGGGTGCCCGATGGGTTAAAGATAAATACTTTAAAACCAGAGGGACTCGAAATTGGGTATTTGCCACCACAGAGAAAAGAAAAGATGGAACGCAAAAAGAGCATGTCTTGCTGTATCAAGCGGACACGCCAATAAAACGGCATCTCAAGATTAAAGCGCAAGCCAATCCGCACGACCCACAATGGGAACCGTACTTCGAGTCCCGATGGGGCAAGAAAATGCTGAACTCGTCGAAAGGTCGCAGTAAGCTTTATCGTGTTTGGCAAAGACAGGAGGGCATGTGCTCTTCCTGTCAGGAACTGATCACAAAGCAAACTCCTTGGAATGTTCGCCATATTAGGCTGAAATCCGAGGGCGGATCGGATGCGGTCAGCAATCTTCAGATGCACCATCTCAACTGCCGTAGTAGTTTGTTTTATGCCGCAAAA
>WTCC01000141.1 GCA_013138755.1 Gammaproteobacteria bacterium | reverse complement strand
TATTACACGATGGAATATAGTGCCATCATATGCGCCGGCATTTACGTAGTCTAAAAAGTTAGCGACAGATTTTGGTGCTTTATCGGGGTAAAGCTCAATAATGATGGTGCCTTTGCTAGTCTCCATTTTAACTTTTGGGTTTGCGGCATGTGCAGTTTGAATTTGAATGGCTAATGCAAATGTTGCAATGCTAAGTAGAAGTTTTTTAAATGTCATGGTTGGTTTCTTTGTGTTGTTTTGAAAGTTGAGGGAATTTAACGTAATTGATGGGATTTGTCAGCTTTTGTGTTGGATTGGTGGTTGGGATTTACTTCGTGCTTTTTATTTGGCATTGCGGTTATCGCACCGCGGGCGAGTTACTTTTCTTTCAATAGCAAAAGAAAAGTAACCAAAAGAATGCCATCCTGTTTTGTTTGCCCCGAGAGAAGCACTCGGGGTTCCTGAATGCCACCGTGTTGCAAACGAGTCGCTCTGATGCGCCATCCGGGCGCACAGAGCTAAATTCGCCTTCCCTGGCGAATTTCCTCTACCAACACAGCATCATTCAGCAAACAAAAAGGGACTCTAACAACAAGAAATAAACGAACTATCAAAAATAACAGAACTGAATGTTTTATCTTTTGATTTACTGTCCACCTTAAGCAAGCTATTGAGGCAGTGCAGTTATCATGGGCTTTCTGTGAAAAACTGTCTGAGCGTTCTTTGCGAGTTTTTTTCGCAGAATGATGATTGTGCTGACTCAATGGGAACCCCGTGCCTTTTACGGGGCGTAGCTGTAGTGGCGGCCTTTTCTGGTTACTCTTTTGGGCTGTAGCAAAAGAGTGACTCGCCCGCGGTGCGAATACCGCAAACCCTAACAAACACACCCAAGTAAACATTAAAAAAGTAAGAAAAAAATACCCAATTTCAAACTGTTGCTTTACACAAAACTACGAGTATAATCAGCCCTTTAAAGCGGTAGCCAAGGCTACCGCTTTTGCTTTTTAAACGATTTATTTGCAGATACAACCACACAAGATACAACAGAAAAATGACAAGCAACAATCACTTAATGAAAACTTACGCTCCTCTTGATATTACTTTTGAACATGGCGACGGCGTCATGCTATGGGATACCGACAAGACACAGTATCTCGATGCCCTATGCGGTATAGCTGTCTGCAGCCTTGGTCACGCTCACCCCGCCATAACAAAAACGATTAGCGAGCAAGCGTCAAAATTATTGCACACCTCGAATCTCTATAAAATCAGCAATCAGGAACATCTAGCCAACCAGCTATGTGATCTATCGAACATGTCTCGCGTCTTTTTCTCCAACTCAGGCGCAGAAGCTAACGAAGCAG
Source organism: Gammaproteobacteria bacterium (assembly GCA_013138755.1). GTDB lineage: Bacteria > Pseudomonadota > Gammaproteobacteria > SZUA-229 > SZUA-229. Next base: position 2,110 of record WTCC01000141.1, on the reverse strand, counting down.
CCATCAAGATCGCACGCTTATACGGCCACCAAAAAAATATAAAAGTACCGGGCATCATCGTGATGGAAAACAGTTTTCACGGCCGGACAATGGCAACGCTCAGTGCGACTGGAAATAGAAAAGTGCAGGCAGGTTTTGAACCGCTGGTACAAGGTTTCATACGCGCACCATATAATGACGTTGACGCTATTAAAAATATCGCTGACAACAATAACGATGTCGTCGCCATACTTGTCGAACCAATTCAGGGCGAAGGCGGTGTTAACATCCCTGACCAGAACTATCTAAATGAGTTGCGTAAAATCTGTGACGACAACGATTGGCTTTTAATGCTTGATGAGATACAAACCGGCATGGGACGTACTGGCCAGTGGTTTGCTTTTCAGCACAATAAAATACTACCTGATGTAATGACACTGGCCAAAGCTCTAGGCAACGGTGTACCGATCGGCGCATGCCTCGCTAATGAAAAAGCAGCTGATATCCTACAGCCAGGAAACCACGGATCGACTTTTGGTGGCAATCCACTGATGTGCGCAACAGCATCCACCGTCATCGACACGATAAGCTCTGATGAGCTGGTCGATAATGCGAAACAACTGGGTGACTATATGCTGAAAGGTTTTATCGAAAAACTGTCCGGAGTCAATGCGGTAACCCAGATACGCGGGTGCGGATTAATGATAGGTATCGAATTAGATAACAATCAGCTAAAACATGACTGCACCGATTTTGTAAAACTTGCTCTGGATAAAAATCTGTTAATTAATGTTGCAGGCGGGAATGTGATTCGTTTGCTGCCGCCATTGATTATTAACCACCAACATGCAGACACGATCATAGCAACTGTAAGCGATCTGATTATTTCTTCAGTTCAGCAAGTAGCCGCTTAATAGGCAAAGTTCACAATGAATAAAGTAAATAACAACTTGAGGCATTTTTTAACATTAACCGATTTAAGTTCTGACGAATTCAGGCAGCTTATCGACCGCGCTATCGAATTAAAAGCAATACAACATCGTGGTGAAATTTTTGAACCTCTAAAAAATAAAGTATTGGCGATGATCTTTGAAAAATCATCTACCCGTACTCGCGTTTCATTTGAGTCAGGAATGGCACAGTTTGGTGGGCATGCCATCTTTCTATCACCGCGCGATTCACAGCTTGGTCGCGGCGAGCCCATCGAAGATAGTGCAAAAGTTCTTTCCAGCATGACAGATTGCATAATGGTAAGAACTTATGAGCATGAAAAAATTGAATCATTAGCCAATCATTCCTCAGTGCCGGTAATCAATGGTCTTACCGACGCAGTTCATCCATGCCAATTACTCGCCGATATGCAGACGTACTTTGAGCAGCGTGGTGATATAAAAGGAAAAACCGTTACCTGGGTTGGCGATGGAAACAACATGTGCCACTCTTATATGCATGCTGCCATGTTGCTTGGCTTCAGACTCAACATTGCCTGCCCTGAAGGCTTCGAACCAGAACAAGCCTTCATCGATGAAACCAGTGACCATATAACAATCACCCACGATGTTACCTCTGCCTGTAAAAACAGTGATCTAATCGTCACCGATGTCTGGGCCAGCATGGGTCAGGAAGAAGAACAAAAAATTCGCGAACAAGCTTTTAGCGACTATCAGGTCACTACGAAATTAATGGCACTAGCAAATGATGATGCGCTGTTCATGCATTGCTTACCCGCTCACCGTGGTGAAGAAGTCAGTGCAAACGTCATCGATGGCAGCCAAAGTGTTGTATGGGACGAAGCGGAAAATCGATTACATGCTCAGAAAGCGCTTCTTGAATTTTTACTACTTAAATAATAACGATAAGCCACAAGATTTTAAATAATTTTTTTATCCTTATGCGCGAAACACCATCACACTATTACATCGCGCCGTTTATTTTAAGCATTGCTCTTTTAACACTATTCTCACAAAACATTAATGCCGACACCGAAATAGAAGACCTGAGCAGTAACATTGATTTAAGCTTCTGCCAGGCAAAGGATAGTAGCGCTACAAAATATGTTAAACCGAGAATATTTTCACCTGAAGACATCGACAATACAGAGATTAGCGCTGACTACACCAGCTCAAGTGAC
>WTCC01000153.1 GCA_013138755.1 Gammaproteobacteria bacterium | reverse complement strand
CTGGAACTGCGAACACGTGACCGTGAACGCAAGCTCATCAAAAAAATTGACGATACAATGGCTCTTATGAGCAGTGGTGAATACGGGTATTGCGACACATGTGGTGTCGAAATCGGTTTACGACGTATGGAAGCCCGCCCGACTGCAACGCAATGTATCGATTGCAAAAGCCTGGATGAAATCAAAGAGAAACAAACACGCGGTAAGTAATAATCGCCACCTGTTAATGTTTCATAAAAAGCCGATTTTTAATCGGCTTTTTTATTGCTCAACTAAAGTACTGTACCTAATGCTTGTCTAACGGGTTACAAATAGATAAGTGTGCGCTTATGGTTGTTAGTCTATCATTAACGTAGGTCGGGCACTGCCCGACAAGATTTTTCTCATATGCTCGTAGAACGGCGGGCAGTGCCCGCCCTACAAAAAATAACCACTCTTTCGCGCACCATGACTTAGCAGTGAAACTTTCCAGACAAGTGCATTAAAGATACAATTAACTGATATGCCAAGCGACAACTACAAAGGGCGATTTGCCCCATCTCCAACCGGTCCCGTTCACTACGGAACATTAGTTGCAGCAGTCGGTAGTTATCTGCAAGCCAGAAAAAATAATGGAGAATGGTTCGTCCGAATGGATGATGTCGACACGCTACGAATTGTTGATGGTGCTGATAGTGACATACTGCACACCCTCGACCATTTTGGTTTCAAATGGGATGGCGAAGTTACATACCAAACACAGCAGGTCGACAGTTACCAACAAGCGCTAGAAAAACTTGTCTCACAATCTCTGGTTTTTCCCTGCACTTGTTCGCGAAAAATATTAGCCAAAACAGATAGCAAGATTTATCCCGGTACTTGTCGACATCGTGCATTAGCTGAAAATGAAGAACACGCACTGCGCATCTTATCTCAAAACTTCGATATCAAATTTGACGATGTCGTCATGGGTAAACGATCACAAAACATCGAACGACAATGCGGTGATTTTATTATCAAACGTCGCGATGGTTTATTTGCATACCAGTTAGCGATAGTCGTTGATGATGCCATACAAGGAATAACCGAAGTCGTACGCGGTGCCGACCTGCTCGACTCCACACCCAGACAGATCTACCTACAGCGCTTACTTAATTATCCAACGCCCCGATATTGTCATCTACCACTAGCGATAGATGACCTGGGCAATAAGATAAGCAAATCTGGTGGCGCTGCAAAAGTTGAAACAAATGACAGAGAAAAACTACTGATCAGTTCATTAAATTTTCTTGGACAGAAGGCACCAGATGATCTCGTCAAATCGAATATTAATGACATCTGGTCGTGGGCCATAAAAAATTGGAATGTTAAATACGTACCTGAAGCTATGAATATTAAACACATTTAAAAAAACAATAAAATCAATAAGATAAATAATTATATTAAAGTAAATTATAGATTTAAAAACTGTCGAAGTTTTCACTGACACAGTGTATGCTAGAGAAAAAATAAAAACCGCAAAGTAGAGGAAGCCACCGTGTCCGGTATCGAAATAAATTCTGTCTTAACTGAAAATCGTCTGTTTGAACCCAGTGCCGAATTCACCGCAAAAGCACGTCTAAAAGCTGATGACCTGAAAGCGTTACACCAGCAAGCAGCAGATGACTATGAAGGCTTCTGGGCTAATCAGGCCAAACAACACATTGACTGGCACACCCCTTTTACTAAAACACTAGACGACAGTAACGCCCCCTACTTCAAATGGTTTACAGACGGCAGCATGAACGTCAGCTACAACTGCATCGACCGGCATCTGGAAAACAAAGCTGAAAAAACAGCCATTATTTTTGAAGGTGAAGGTGGCGACGTTCAACACATCAGCTATCAACAACTACATGATGATGTCTGCCAGTTTGCTAATGCTCTAAAGGTTAAAGGCGTACAAAAAGGCGACCGGGTTGTAATCTACATGCCAATGGTTCCTGAGGCTGTCGTTGCCATGCAGGCATGCGCCCGTATCGGCGCAATTCATTCAGTAGTATTTGGCGGTTTCTCTGCAGAATCGTTACGCGATCGAATCGAAGACGCAAGAGCCGTAATGCTCATCACTGCCGATGGCGGCACCCGCGGCGGCAAGATCGTCGAGCTCAAAGAAGCTGCAGACAAAGCTCTAGCGAATGGCTGCGACAGCATCAAACATGTCATCGTATTAAAACGTAGCGGCCACACGATCAATATGCTGGACAATCGCGACACCTGGTGGGCTGACGCCATAGCCGACCAGAGCACCGACTGCATACCGGAATGGGTCAATGCCGAAGACCCTCTGTTTCTACTCTACACGTCTGGCTCTACAGGCAAGCCAAAAGGCATCCAGCATTCCAGTGCTGGCTATCTGCTCAACGCCATCACAACTAACCTATGGGTGTTCGATCTACAAGATCACGACATCTTCTGGTGCACGGCCGACGTCGGCTGGATTACCGGCCATACGTATGTTGCCTACGGTCCATTAGCAGCAGGCGCAACAATCGTCATGTACGAAGGTGCACCGGTTATTCCTGATGCTGGACGATTCTGGAAGATGTGCGAACAACACAAAGTGACTGTTTTCTATACCGCACCAACCGCCATCCGCGCCCTGATGAAATTCGGCGATGATTTTCCCAATAAATATGACCTCTCCTCGATACGCTTACTCGGCACAGTTGGTGAACCAATTAACCCTGAAGCATGGATGTGGTATCACACCGTAATCGGTAAAGAACGCTGCCCGATCGTCGATACCTGGTGGCAAACAGAAACAGGTGCAAACGTCCTCACCCCTATTCCCGGTGTTACCGCAACCAAGCCAGGCTCCTGCACATTAGCACTGCCAGGCATGGACGTTGACGTCGTCAATGAAGAAGGTGTCTCGATCACAGAGGCCAATACAGGCGGTTATCTGGTCATAAAAAAACCATGGCCATCAATGTTGAGAACCATCTGGGGCGACGATCAACGTTACATCGATACTTACTACCCCAAGTTTGATGGCAAATATTACTTAGCTGGCGACAGCGCACGTC
>WTCC01000169.1 GCA_013138755.1 Gammaproteobacteria bacterium | reverse complement strand
TTCCCTTTCGAGCCACAGGCGTGCCTCCACGGCTGCGTCATCGATCACTTGGCGCACATGATCAGCTGTCAATGGATCTTCGGTGTCTTTAAGCCGTGCCACTGCCTTCGACTTTCTTACCGACATAAACAGGCGCTCCCCGGTGTCAGATTCGAGCAGTTCGCCCTCAGTAATGACAAAGGCATCGATATCACGCTCGCCTATTGCAGTTGCAATGCCAGCTATGACAAGGCCAACAGGAATATACTCATAGGCTTTTAGTTCTTGGGTTGACGTGGACACACCTGTCAGCGCGATCCGTATGCGCAATGTGTCTGGACCGGGCTGATTGGTCAATGTCATGACTTTACCAACTTCACGTTGCAGCGCTTCATTTGCGTAATCCCGAATTTTCATAAGCGCCTCCTTGGTAATCTGTCCCTTCGGATCTGCTTCAGCCAGCGCAGCATCATCCACTGGAGGATAAAACACAATATCATCAAGAATAATCTTTGTGCGGCTTCCCTGTTTGAGCTTGGGGTTTACATAACGCAGAACCCTGAGCCCCTTTTCGTCTGTGTACTCCGTCAACTTGTCGTAGTTGCCGAGATAGCCGGAGAACTCTCCAGGCTTCGCTGTAGGTTTCGATGCACAACCGGCCATCAATAGCACCACAAACAGTGCAGTGAATATAATTTTGATCTGATACATATTCCTCTCCTCGTTACGAATCGTCGTGTTATAAACCAACACAATAAACGCGCCACATTGACATGTGCGCCCAGCAGGAAATAAACCTGCTTTAAATATAACGCCGACTTATTCAGTTTATTAACATGTGGCCTATAAAATGGGAATTATAGTGTCTTTATTTAAGGCATATACACAATACACCATCACGCAGTTATTTATGTAAATCTACGAATTTGGGCTTATCACTTATCGCATAGTTATTATAAATAAAGTCAACTTGAGATAATTGCTTACATTTCATGCTCTTGTTTTTCAATATACTGTTGAGGTCCCGGGGGTACTTTCTGCCAGGGATCTTTTTGTTGACCTGTCTCATAACCAAGTTGATATAACCGATTCATTTCTTCCACATCAAAAGCCTCTTTGGCTTCGGATTTATAATCGTCTGGAATGTCAACGTAATGATAATTTATATTCTGCTTCAAGGCAGTGAGATAGATACGATTTAGATCTCCATGCGAAGAAGCCTTAATCATACTTTCGATCGCGCGTGCTGCTATTTTTGATAACTTCCGTTCAACATGTTCTGGCTCAGGTGCTTGTTGCCCATTGCGGATAATGTATAAATCCTTAATGGGGTATTTCTTTTTATCGAAACCCGTCGCGCGAGCAGCCGCCTTCAAGTCTAATGTATTTCCATGAAAGAAAACTTGCGCAAATGTTCCGCCATCGGTATGCATTTCATCATAGTCCTTGCCATTAACTTCAACCTTAATATACACCGGTGGGAAAGCTGCCGGTATAGAAGCAGAAGCCAACATTACATCACGAAATAACTGCGGCGCCGAGGGATGATTGCTCTTGGCAATAAGACCCATGTTCCATACTACAGGACGCTGGGCATCCATATTAGCTGTGCCGATATAGAGTCTTCTACCCTGATCATGCACATTTGCAACCTGCCGTATCATGTCATCAGTAACATACTGCTTAAGCAAGCGTTTAAGTGGTCCTGTCTTCGTCAGCGCCTCACTGGTGAACAGGTTTGTGATGCTCAGACGTTCAAAAATGTTCTCTGTATTAACTGTGGTGAAAACTTTTTTAAGCGCGTTATCATAATCAGCTCCCAAAAAAGCAAATGGTGCGATGAGCGCCCCAGTACTGATGCCCGATACTATCTTGAACTCTGGTCGTGTACCGGTTCTGGTCCAGCCATTTAAAAAACCCGCTCCAAATGCCCCATCAGCAGCACCACCGGATAAAGTAAGTACAGCGTATTGAGGAATACCTTGTTCGCCGCGCGAAAGGCTATGATGACGCTCCTGTTCAGCTGACTTAATAATATCCTGCTGGAAATATTCGGTGACTTCTCCGGCCCAGGAACGAATATTTGGTATTCCGATAACTTCAGCATTATTGATTTGAGTAATAGGTACCGGTTCACGAGGTAGTGAAGCACAGCCTGAAAGAAATAAATTGAAGGAAAAAATAATTTGTAGGAAAGTGACTCTAATGTTCACACTGATATCCCTCCAATAATAAAGCTAAATTACATACGACTAATGTCTTAAAGAGTTTTGAGAGGTATCTTTTATATAATTCAAGGATTGCACTTACTGGTTTGAAGCCATCTTCATAGATAATACGACTATTCGAAGATATTAACTACTGTTATGTTTGTTGGCACGTGAATTCAAAAAAGTAAATCTGTGATCATGCAACACAACCTGGCTAGTTCCAACCTTATGCCTGTAAGTACAACATCAATGTCGCACTTCACATCATTGCGAAAGCAGTGCAGCAATCTTCTGATAGCATCAACTATTTAAATATTTGGGGTCAGAGTAAAAACTTTGGATGTCCGCTCTGTACGACCTCTTCTCTAAACTGGTCTATTTAGCCAAAGTCGCTTATGTGGTGTTCTGAGACAAATTGTGCTCATCGCTGAGAGTCTGCTTTGGTTGCGACCATTCGATATTTGATCAGTCAGCACCAAAATAGCTGATTAGGTCAAGATAGTGCTCCTACCAACTAGTGGAGGAGCAATAATGTATCTTCTGACACACAGTCCAAAACCACA
>WTCC01000358.1 GCA_013138755.1 Gammaproteobacteria bacterium | reverse complement strand
TAACAAATATCAACAAATCGGAAATAAAGTATTTTTCTGAAGAGGAAGTTAGCCACCTACGAAAACTATTCTTACAAGGCGAAAAGGCAATTAAGAAAAATGATGATCTGAACTATTTTAGACTGTCTGAAAAACTGCAACACTATCCGTTGTCACCTTACCTACAATACCAATGGTTAAGAAAACATTTACACGAAAAAAATCAGATAGAACAATTTCTCGAACAAAACCAGTCTTCTCGCTACGCAAAAAAATTAAAATATAAATGGCTGCATTACCTTGGCAAGCATAAACAATGGCCACTATTTTTACAGCATTACACAAGCAGCAAAAATACCACCTTACTCTGTTACCAACATCGAGCACAATTTAACACTGGGAATGAACAGGCTGCACTTAACGCTGCCAAAGAGCTGTGGACAGTAGGCCATTCACAACCCAAGGCATGTGACCCTTTGTTCACCCAGTTACAAAAATCCGACTTCTTCACACAAGACCTACTATGGCAACGATTTGACGCTGCAATAAAAAACAATAAAATCAGTCTTGCCATCTATGTCAAAAACATGATGCCGAAGAGCCATCACGATACCGCCCAGCTTTGGTTAAATCTACATCGACGTCCATCACGGCACATCCAGAAGTTACTAAGCCAACCCAAGACACCGCAGTCACCCTTAATATTTGCCCATTCGATTAATCGCCTGGCTAATAAAAATCTCAGCGCCGCTATAAGAATATGGGACGCAAATAAAGACGATTTTAATGTCGATATTAAACAAACCAATAAATTAGAAAAACGCCTCGCATTTAAGCTGGTATTCAAGCGTGAATCTGGCGCTTATGATCGCCTTAGCCAACTAGATGTACCAGACACCAGCAGTAGAGAGTGGCGCATACGTATGGCTCTTACAGAACGCAACTGGCCTAATGTAGTCACCTCAATTCAAGCACTGAGCGATACAGATAAAGCGAGTGAGAAATGGCAATACTGGCTAGCACGCGCGTATATGGAAACGGGTAAAACAGAGCAGGCTCAACACTTATTAGTTAGCCTCGCACAAACAAGAAATTTCTACGGCTATCTTGCTGCTGACAAAGTTAATAGCATGTATCAATTATCGAACAATCCCATCGAAGTGTCATCTTACGAGATCAATCAACTAGAAAACTCAAAAGAATACCGTGTCGCTTACGAACTGATGAAGCTAGATAGAACCACTGAAGCCAAACTGCAGTGGTGGCACGCATTGAATCAGCTCGATAAGAACCAATTCGTAACCGCTGCAAAACTGGCAAAAAAATGGCAGTGGGACGAAGTCGCAATCTTTACCATAGCCAAAATTAAACAATGGGATGATATCGAAATGCGCTTCCCACTAAGCTATTCCGATAAGATTCATGAGAATTCAGCTAAACAGAAACTTAATCCTGCTATAGTATTCGGCCTGGTTAGACGTGAAAGCGCATTTAATGAAAAAGCACATTCCCCTACTGGCGCTCGTGGTCTCATGCAGATCATGCCTGGCACAGGCAAACAGATTGCCCGAGATTTTAAAGAGCGTTGGCGTGGTAGCAACAGTCTCTATAATCCCGTGAAAAATATAAGATACGGCTCTTACTATTATCAAAAATTATTGAAACAGTTCGATGGCAATTATGCTCTCGCACTGGCCGCATACAATGCAGGCCCTAACCGTGTGAAAAAATGGTTACCTAAAGCTGAAGCCGTACCTGCAGATATCTGGATCGAGACTATCCCATATAATGAAACCCGAGATTATGTGACGACAGTGCTTACCTACGCGCTGATTTATCAGCAAAGGATGAACACCAATGAACTATCGATGAACGATTTCACTCGAGAAATACAGCCTTTATAAGAATAACTAGCCGCAAGATAAATCTGGCAGACAAATAAAATCTTTCGTAGATTTAAAAACTATCACCCCAACTGTCACGCTTCTTACGCCAGTTTATTCGTGTGATGATAAGCCCTAAAATTAAACTTCCAATCGAAACAGCCCCACCGATAACAAACCATTCTTGCGTAACATTACTACGTAATTGCTGGTTATCCTTATCTAACATCGACTCATTAGCACGCGCTTTTCCCAACTCTTTCTTCAATTGTTTGTTCTTTTTTGACAGGGCGACTGGATTAGCTGCAGTGATTTTCAAATCTTCCAGAGAATTGCTCAAGTTGGTGCGTTCACTCTGTAGAGAACCTTTTTCATTTTTTAGAGATCTAATCTCTTTTTTCAAATCCGAGAGTGAACTTTTTAATTTTTTAATTTCCAATTTAGAATCGATTAACCGCTCATTAACTGTTACAAGACGATCTCGCCCACTAGGAATAGGCATAATTTCTTTCGTTAATATCCAGCCTGTTTTATCGACACCTGCTTTTACTTCAGTGTAGTCACCATCAGTGTCTACTATAGTTAACGCAGTACCACTCTTAAGAAACTTCATGATACGGTGACCACTGGACGCCCCTGTTCTCATGGGAACTTTCAGCTGATCACTAACATAGCCTGTCTGCGCATAAACAGAACCGCTCATCGTGGCCGAGAAAGCAACAAATGCAACTAACAACACAAAATGAACAGATTGAAATTTTCTATAGAACACTTTATTTTTAAACACTTTGAATAACACCTAAATCAATGAAAATCACTCCACTATACAGTGGGGCACATTAAGAACACCATATTATGACGAAACCAACCCGTTTCGTCACTATCAATTAAAAACTTAATAAAATCAGTCTTTGTACGCAAAAACACCATCAACATCATCAGAATGGTGCTCTTCTACCCATTTCA
>WTCC01000307.1 GCA_013138755.1 Gammaproteobacteria bacterium | reverse complement strand
TATAACTCCAGCACAGAAAGAATACAGATAAAACTGTTAATAACACAGGAATTATGGACTGATGCACTAGAGCAGCAATGGATTTATTACACACATAGTTTTCAACTGAATGATTACCTCGCGATACTCAAAATTTCTGAAAAAGCAGGCGACAGGAGTGACTGGCGTAAAAAAGCAGAACAACTTCTTAAGCAGAAAGCACAGGAAAATCCCGGAAAACCATGGTCACACTTATGGCCCGACAAATTACTGGAATTTTACCTGCACCACGAGGCATACGAAAAAGCGCTGGCTGTAGTGGAAAAAGAAAAGATAGAGCTTAACCTGTTACTCAAACTCGCCTGGAGCATCAGTAATCAACCGGAAAAAGCCTTCCCGCTTTTCCAGCGAGTGCTTGAAAGCCTGATAGGCCAGACAAACAACAATGCTTATCATCAAGCGATTGACATATTGAAGGAAATGGCCGACAAATTTAAAACAAAACAACAGAAGCAGTACATGCCAGAACTACTCACGCAATTACGCCAGAAATTTCGCGCTAAACGTAATTTTATTAAATGGCTGAATGAGGCATTTGACCACTAAAAAGTAGCATTTCATTTTATATGTTTCCTGGAATCCATACTGGCATGTAATACCCTGATAATGCTAACACCATGAAAATCTTTTATGTAATACAGGATATGCCGTTGATAAGGAAAGCTAAGCAACCCTTCAAGCATGGTCTCACGCTTTAAACCGATATCAGGATTGTCTGCCAGTGTTTGTGCGATTTCTTCGAGGCCATCAATATACTGTATTGCCTGTAAAGCGCCCCAATGCTCGACTGTGAAATCGATGATTTCTTCCAGATCATGTTCGGCTTTATCCGTAAAGACGTATGACAGCATTTCGCTATTCCTTTAAGTAATCCGTTTACGTAACCTTTTTAAAACTTCAACGCCTTCTGAGACATTACCTGCATCCAGATCTGCAATACCTGCTTCAATCTCAGCCTTTAAGTATTCATCTCGATATGCTTCCAGCTGTTCATATTCAACAGCAGAAACCACAACGGCAACAGGTTTTCCGTTTTTATTAATCTTTACAGGCGCTTTTTGCGCCTTCAGCAGTACCTCACCAAATTCTCGCTTAGCATCACTGGCACTCAAAGCAGACATGAGAAAACCTCAATAAGTAATTAAATTGATCAATTTAATTACTATAATCACAATTAATGAATTTGTCTACCGTTACACTAATAACGATAAATGTGAGGAAGGAAATATTACTTAAGCACATGCTGAACCTTTCGCTGTCGGCACACCGGGTCCTGGCAGGGTCAGGTTTTTCACAAAGTCATTGCTTTAAGTTCATATAGCAAATCTTTTTTCAAACCATCTTCAATCAATTCCTAAGGTTAGGCAGAACCGAACCAGCTTTACCTATGAACGATGAAAGACCTGACCCAGTTGCCGCTGTTAACGCCACTTATTCAGCAATAAGTTTCAAGGGAAAACATAAAGCAATATTTTCAAAATCACGGTCTTTACTCAGCAAAGGCTTGTCATCACGCAGGCACAATCCCGCAATCAGGCAATCAATGGTTGATCGGATGGTTTTTCCTTTCTTTCGACATTGGCGGTAAATAGTCGCTGCATACTGGTAATCGCTCACGCTAAACTCTGCTGGCATATCAAATGCTTCTAACAGGGCTGAAACCTTTTTAGCCTGTTTATCCGATGAAAACCCAAGCAGGATCTCGGTCAACATGATGCCCTGCAACACAATAGACTCGTTCTCCTCAATGGCTTTCTTCAGTCGCTCAGCCTGAAACGAAGGCTGATTATTAAAATAATCGATCCAGACGCTGGTATCAACGATCATTCTTCAGCCAGTCGGTTCTGCCGTAACTGGTCGAGGTCAGCATCCCAGTGCAGCTTACCTTGCAATTTCAGTAACTCGCGGCGTTTCAGCAAACGCACATATTCAGCCAGTGCCTGGTTGACCGCTGCCTTGCGGGTTTTGAAGTGACCCAGCTTGATAACCTGCTCCAGCAAATCATCCTGTAACTCAATATGTGTACGCATAATGATAATCTCCTTACAATAATGTGACTAATATACACATAGTAAGGGTACTTTTTTTATATATTTATGTGCATAACTTCAAAACAGCCCACAATATGTCCATGGTTGAAAATTGCTCCTGGCATTTTCCACACTTCCCACATCCATGTGGGTCGGATGGACGGTATTAGGGCAATGCATATGTACAGGACGTACGGTATTAGGGTAACGCATACTGCCATGGATGGCAGGTAGTAGAACAATGCATCGTTACATGGATGTAACTTATTAGGGTAACGCAGGAGCAGTTACCGAGGAGCAATTGTCGAGGAGCGGTTACCGAGGAGCAGCGAAGCGGTGTGCCGAGGCAGGTCATACAGCGCAAAACACAGATTGAGAACAATCCCACAATTGTTGACTGGCCAGACGAAAAGTATCTAACAAAACAGATGTTTCCCCCCATAAATCCAGTGAAACAATTTCATTATCGGTGGCAAGTCGTAAAGACGAAAACTCATGAAAAGCATGGTCAGCAATAGTCGGGCCATTACTGTATTTCCAGAGCTGTGAATATAAAGTCGGTATATTGACCTGCTCTGCGACAAAGAATTCGCTAGAATCAAGAGATGATTTTATCTCGCTAATATTTTTTGACAATATGGCCACACCGTAGAATCTTATGCTAGAATTATCATCAGGTGATACACATGGTGACTTATGGAAGATGACAGCGGATTAGAAACCCTGCTTAACATGGATGGTTTTGCACATGTTTTAGACAATT
>WTCC01000119.1 GCA_013138755.1 Gammaproteobacteria bacterium | reverse complement strand
GGTGACAAGTTACAAACGCTGCCGTGGTACCAGGCTGATACCTACCTCAGCACTATGCTCACGACGATGGATGGTTTCGTGCTGATCTGGATAATCGTGGTTTTTCTAGCATTGTCATTTGGCCTGGTTAATACACTGATAATGGCGGTGTTCGAACGTATCCGCGAGATCGGTCTGATGCAGGCATTAGGCATGCGACCCAGCTTAATCCTGTATCAGATTTTAATAGAATCATTTTTACTGTTAGTGATTGGCTTGTTTCTTGGAAATGCGCTTGCCATCGGAACAATCATCCCGCTGCAGAGTGGAATCGATATTTCGGCTGTTGCCAAAGGTATGGAGATGATGGGAACCAGCAGTATGTTATACCCCGCATTGAAATTAAACGACGTACTGCTAGCCAATACCATTGTGATCGTTCTCGGCCTGCTGACCAGTATCTTACCGGCATGGCATGCAGCCAGTTTTGATCCGATCGAAGCCTTAAGTAAAGATTGATGATTCGTTTGTACACGCATATAAACAAACTGGGTAACACACCATGACCTCTATCGTCTGCAAAAACCTGTGCAAGACATTCCAGCAAGGCGATGAAATCATTACCGGTCTGGACAATGTTTCAATCACTATCGAAAGAGGTGATTTCGTCTGCCTGTCTGGTCCATCCGGTTCGGGTAAAACCACATTGCTCAATGCCATGGGCGGACTCGATACACCAGACAGTGGTGAGATCTCTATTGGTGACGTTCGCATAGACAAACTCGGCAAAGGTCCCCTGGCCGATATGCGATTGAAAAATATCGGTTTTGTATTTCAGTCATATAATCTGATACCGGTATTAACCGCGCGCGAAAATGTGGAATTTGTTATGCAGATAAGTGGCATGTCTGTAAAAGAACGTTCTTTACGTTCACATAAAATCCTCAAAGAAGTCGGACTCGAAGGAATGGAAGATCGGCGCCCGGCACATCTCTCTGGCGGACAACAACAGCGTGTTGCTGTAGCACGCGCCATCGTCAGTCAGCCTACGCTGGTGCTGGCAGATGAACCGACCGCCAATCTAGACACCGTCACGTCGAGTCAGCTGATGGACTTATTCGTCGAACTTAATCTGAACCACAAGATAACTTTTGTTATCGCAACACACGATGTGCGCGTGATGAAATACGCAAAACGTTTGATCAAGATGGTAGACGGAAAAATCATTAGTGATGAAGTTCAACAACAATCTTTAAGCTAAGGTTGATGATTCGCTATAGCTTACTGTCATTATTGATCTGCACTCTAGCTACACCTTTCACCGCGGTAGCCGATGACAGCTACCCTGCTTTTAACGGTGGGCATGCGAAGTATCTATTCTTACTGAACACTTTTCCTGATGATAGCCTGTTCCAGGATTTCGTCGATTCACCCGCTGTCGATCATAATGGTGACCTGCGTCTGAAATTTGATTGGCGAACAGACAACGTTTCGATAGTAGCTGATTACCAGCTAATCGCTCAATATGGTGACAGTATTGCATTAGCTAACGCACTACCCGGCGCCTTGATTATTCCGAACCCGGTGCCAAATGATGATCATCGACTATTTGATCTGACACATGTTATCTCGCAGGATGACAACAGTGTTCTGGCTCACCGCCTCGATCGTTTGTTTATCGATGTCACTGGTACAAATGTCGTTGCTCGTTTCGGTCGACAGGCTGTCAGCTGGGGTAACGGTTTAATCTACACTCCAATGGATTTCTTTAACCCGTTTGATCCGGCTGCTGTTGATAAAGAATACAAGACTGGTGACGACATGTTTTACGGTCAGTATTTACAACAAAACGGTAATGACTTACAGGCAGTCTGGGTCATCCGGCGAGATAGTAATGGTGATGTAAGCAGTGTCGTTGATTCAGTTGCCGCAAAATATCATGGCTTTATCGCTGACAAAGAATTCGATCTATTACTTGCTGAACATTACGATGATACGATTCTGGGGGTCGGTGGCTTAACAGATCTAGGTGGTGCCATCTGGCGTGGTGATATAACAGTGACTAAAACACAAACAGATAACGTCACGAGCCTGGTCACCAGTCTGACCTATTCATGGATGGGCTGGGATCATAATATCAGCGGTATTCTGGAGTATTTTTACAATGGCTTCGGCCAGGCAGATGGTGACTACAGTCCGACAGCTCTAGCCAACAATCCCGACTTGGTCAAACGCATAATCCGCGGTGAACTATTTACTCTTGGCAGGCATTATGTGACTGCTTCAGCAATGATTGAAATGAATCCACTATGGATACTGACGCCCAATGTCTTCATCAATGCCAGTGATAGTTCCTTTCTGGCACAGTTAGTCAGCACATATGACTTGCAACAAAACTGGCAACTGTTGGCTGCAATTAGTCTACCGGTTGGCGCATCAGGAACAGAGTATGGCGGTATTGATTCTGGTGTATCAGGAAAACAATTGAGTACAGAATTTAACTTGTTTGCACAGTTAGCATGGTATTTCTAAATACTACCTGATCCATCCGCGCTCACTGGCATCAAGAAAGTCCAACATCAAACGAACGTTCTCATCCTGCCTGGCAATTTCTTCAACCTTCTCCAATGCCACCTTGTGAGAACAACTCGATTTAATAAGCTGCTTGAATGCATCCTGAAGCGCACGAATCGTTTCAGCAGAAAAACCTCGACGTTTCAAACCTTCTTTGTTGATACCTATCGCACGCGCCCTGTTACCCGCGACGGTAAAGAATGGCAGGACATCGCGATCAATCGCAGTAGAAAAACCGGTAAATGCGTGAGTACCGATCCGTGTAAATTGATGCACTGTTGTGTAACCACCAAGAATCGCATGATCATCAACGATGACATGCCCTGCTAATGCGGTGGCATTTGCTAAGATAACATGATTACCAACGATGCAGTCATGTGCAACATGACTACTGGCCATGAACAGATTATCGTTGCCGATTTTAGTTATGTTGCCACCGCTGGGCGTTCCACGATGTAATGTGACATATTCACGGATGGTATTTCTATCACCGATTTCTAACTCTGTAGGCTCGTCATTGAATTTTAGATCTTGTGGCTTTTCACCGACGGAAGCAAACTGAAAGATTCGATTATCTTTGCCAATCTTAGTCGGACCATTTATCACCACATGTGACGCCACGGTGGTGCCAGAATCTATCTGAACATCTGCGCCAATAACGGTAAATGGGCCTATGCTGACATCATCTGCAATCTTCGCAGATGGATCAACAATAGCCTGTGGATGTATCATCAGTAATTATTCGCTGGTGTGATTAGTCTTCTTTTGGCGATGCGGCGCATAAAAGATTAGCTGCTGTACACAATTCGCCATCAACAGTCGCTTCGCAAGAAAACTTCCAGATCACTTTAGAACGACGTTCGATTTTAGCTTTTAGTACCAATTGATCACCAGGTACTACCTGACGCTTAAATCTCACGCCATCGACACCGACAAGCATATAGAGAACATCGTCACTGGGTTCTTCACTCATCGTGCGAAAACCTAACAACCCTGTT
>WTCC01000185.1 GCA_013138755.1 Gammaproteobacteria bacterium | reverse complement strand
TAGGCGGTAAAAATTATGCTTGCCCATATAAGGATGATGGCGTGTTTGCGTTTGGTAATACTGGAAAATGCCAATAGTACCCATAGTGGCATTTTTTTATTGTCTTTTGTGCTCATAATAACTCCTTAAAATTTGGTCTTTTGGTTAATTGTTTTTACTGCATCAGTTCGTCGAGACCGTCTTCCATGTGTAATTCGGTTAATTCAGAGAAACTGCCTATCCATTTTCCATCGATGGTGATCTGAGGAACAGTGCGAGCGCCGTTTGTAATCTGTGAAAACTCACGTAAACCTGTCTGGTCCTGATCGACACGGACTTCATCGTAGGCTATCCCCCATTTTGATAATAATGTTTTTGTTTTGTCGCAGACAGGACAAATACCAGTGCTGTATACCTTTACTCGTGCCATGACCCTTTATACACCTATAAAATGTGGTTTTCCTTTAAGATAAAAATAAGAGAAAATATCCACTTATTTATCTTAAGCGTTACTATGATTATAGTAATACATCAACCTGAGTTATTTTACATGAGTTTTAAAATTATTGTGCCGGCTAGTGGGCATGAGTTTTTTTCTGAAAAAGATGAAACGGTCCTTGAAGCGGCTTTAAGACAAGGGATTGGTTTACCTTATGGCTGTCGTAATGGTGCATGCGGAAAATGTTCAGGTGAAGTCCTTTCTGGACAGACAGATTACGATACAGACGCATTACGTGCATCGGCTAAAAAAGAGTTTGAAGCAGGGAAAACACTGTTTTGTCAGGCCTGTGCGACAACTGATCTAGAGATAAAGGTGCGTGAGATAACGAAAAGTGCAGATCTTGAGATTAAAACCCTACCGTGTAGGGTGGAAAAAATGCAGCTGCTAAGCCATGACGTTATGCAGTTGCGCTTGAAATTACCGGAAACAGAAAGATTACAGTTCTTAGCGGGGCAGTATCTGGAGTTTTTACTTAAAGATGGTAAGCGGCGAGCTTTTTCGATAGCCAGTGCGCCACATGATGATGCTTATATCGAGTTACATATTCGTCATGTTCCTGATGGCCACTTTGGAGATTTTGTTTTTGACGGTCTTAAAGAAAAAACCTTGATGCGTATAGAAGGTCCATTAGGAAGTTATTTTTTACGTGAGGATAGTGATAGACCTATTATTCTTATCGGTGGCGGTACAGGGTTTGCGCCATTAAAAGGCATGTTACAGCATGCTTTTTATACAGGATTGGATCGACCGATACATCTATTTTGCGGTGTGCGTGCGAAACGTGACCTATACATGGACGATATGGTACAGCAGTGGTTAAAACAGAATCCTAAGCTGAAATATACAGCGGTGCTCTCTGACCCTCTGGATGAAGATGACTGGCAGGGTGAAACGGGTTTTATCCATGAGAGTGTTGTATCTCATTATCCTGACCTGTCTGGATTTGACGTTTACCTTAGCGGACCACCGCCTATGGTTAAGGCGGGCATGGATGCTTTTTATGAAAGAGGCTTACCGGAAACACAGATATATTCAGATTCATTTGAATACTCGGACGATGCACTGAAAGCAATGGGTATACAAAAGCCTAGCGTCGATAACTAGAATAATAAATATTAAGTTGTCTGAACAATCGACCTTAAAGCAGTTAATAGAAAATTTACCTCAACAGGGTAGAGTTGAATGGATCGGTGTTCGTGCTAAAAAGAGAGCACCATTAGATATTATCGATCGTGCTATTGTTTCAGAGCAGGGCCTGGAAGGTGATCATTATGCTGGGCGTAGTGGTAACAGGAATATCACCTTAATTCAAAGAGAGCATATCGATGCTATCGCTTCACTCTTACATAAAAAAAATATAAATCCGGCAGACTTGCGCAGAAATATTGTGGTCAGTGGAATTAATTTGTTAGCATTAAAGGATCGAGAATTTAAGATAGGTTCTGTCACATTAAAGATGACTGGACTATGTCACCCTTGTTCCAGGATGGAAGAAACATTTGGTGCTGGCGGATACAATGCTGTTAGAGGACACGGTGGTATCAATGCGTGCGTGATAACACCGGGCGTTATTCAGCTAAACGATAAAGTTATCGCTATCTGATACTTTTTAATACTAGGTTCTAACGATTTTAAGTTGAGGCTGTTCAGGCTCGACATCTTGTTCGGTTCGTTCAAAAGTGGGTACGTTACAGTCACCGGCCAGTAGGTGTAAACCTTGACGATAGTATTCCTGAGCAGCAGTGGGATCTTCCATATTCTCTTCAAGCAGGCGAGCCAGTTTTAAATAATTTTCAGGCATCGGGTTAATCGCTATACTTACTTCCAGATAATTCCTTGCCTTGCCCCAAAGCGATTGTGATATGCATATCTTGCCCAGAGCGAGTAGTAAATGAGGATTGTTCTGGTGGTCTTCCAACCATGCTTCAACCATTTCAAGTTGTTTGTTTTCTATCAGTACATCGAGTTCAGAATATAAAACAATCGTACTCTCTCCCCAGTTTTTATTGAGATAGAGACGTAATACGTTCTCGGCTTCGCCGGCAGCATCAATAGCGATAAGTTGTCGTGCGTAATGTTCGATTACGACAGGTAGAGCTTTTAGATGTGAGGCTGTACTTTTCCAGAAGTCGATTAATGGCATGCTGCCGGTTTTATGAAGAGTAATTGTTTTGGTCAGGTTTGTTAGTTGTCCATTACAGACGCTGATTTCAAAAGACAAAAAGCTTTCAGCCGATAGGTTGACGTGTTTTTTCAACTGAGGAAGAATTTCTTTTAGATGGTCCCAGTCTTGTAAATGTTTGTAGGTATTAGCTAATAAGGTTAAGACGTAGGTGTGGTTTTCTGACAACTCGTTGAGCTGGGTCAGAGTAGCAAGAGCCTGTTCATTTTGATTGTGTGCAAGTTGCAGCTCAGCTTTAGTAAGGCTGATGGCTAAGTCGGCATTCGGTGTTTCTGTGTGTGCTAGACGTAAGTATTCATCACGACGATCGTGAGCGCCTAGTTGCTGGGCGGCACGAGCAGCAGTCAGATAGACCAGTAATCGGTTATTGCTGTATTTGATGTGCTGTAATAAAACTTTTTCAGATTGTTTAAAGCGGCCCTCAGCGTATTCGATTAGACCTTGAGAAATAGATGTGCGTGCTTTTTCACGAAGACGTTTTTGACGTTTGCTGCTGAAGTAAATGACAATGTTTTTGATGGCCTTATATGTTTTGGCAAATAGGGCAACGATGAACAGGCCGCATAAAATAGCAGCGGTTAAGACGACTAAATTGGTTGCAAAAGAATAACCAGCAAACTCGAAACTGATGCTGCCAAGATCGTTTTGCTTGTACATGCTAAAACCAAGGATGGTAATAGCGGAGATCAACAATACATAAATGAGTCGGTTCATATGAGTCACCAGTTGTCAGATGTAGTCATTTTGTCGAATGAGAGCTATAGATTATCGCAAATAGGGAGAAATATACAGACCGTTGTTATTATAAAAGTTCGTTAGATATGGTTAGTCAAGGCTTGAAAAATAGCTTCATCGGTTGCGTTGCTAGCGCTCACAATAGTCTTGAACCCGTGTTGTCTGGCTAGTGATAGCGTTCTCTCGCCGGGCACGATAAGCGGTACATCAATTAACAGACTGGGGTCTTCCATTAAGGTGATGAGGTTATCCAGACCTTCATTACTGCTTATGGTTACAGCATCAAGGCTGCTGATCTGTTGTTCTGTTAGTGGCGGTAGTGCCGGTATCTGTCGATGGTAGGTTTCAACGTAACGAACTTGAGCGCCACGCCTTACTAAGGTATCACCGAGAAGTGCTCGACCACCATCGCCACGAAAAATTAAAATTCGATGCCCCTGTATCTTTGGCGATTGCAACTCTGGTCTCTGTAACAACGACTCTGTATTGTGATCCGGTGCTTCGATATCGGTGTGTATATTTTGCAGACCCAGGGCGTGTGAGGTTTTACTGCCGATGGAAACGATCGTTAGATGTTCCGGTAAAGCCGGGAAATAAGTTTGGCTTCGTTCTACGGCTGTGGCGCTAACAAAAATAGCCATAGAGAAACTGTGTAGTTGGTCACGCAGATGTAGCAGTTGCTCGATTTCTATATCAGACGGTGCTTGAATCTTAAACACAGGGTAGTGAATGACAGTGCCAGCAGCATGTTCTATGAGTTGGCGTAGATGGTTCTCTCGACCGAGAGGTCGAGTGATGAGAATAGTTTTGCCAGATAACAAAGTTGCCTGATTCATCTAATAGATTTTAACAGGCTGCTGATTGCAGCGTTTATCAAATTAAACGAATCTTTAGGATGATTTTAGTTTTTTGCGAATCTGCGGCAAGTGTCGTCGACTTATTTCTAACAGGTCATCAATTTCAGCGAAGCTGATACAGGCGCGGCCTTCATTATTTTTTGTCAGGCCAGTCAGCGTCTTTTGCGCGACCAGTGCGTTACGATGAATACGGATAAAGTGCTGCGAAAACTCTTCTTCCAGTGCTTTCAGAGACTCTTCAATGAGATATTCCTGATCAGCCGTGCGTAATGTGACGTATTTTTGATCTGCCTGGAAATAAATAATTTCTTCTACGGGGATGAGTTCGAGAGAGCCCCGATTTTTTACACAGATTTTTTGTCGAGAACCAATAGCTTCATCTTCTCGTAATTGGCTCATCTGAGCTTTGTTCATGCGTTTCGCGGCTTCAAGCGCTGCTTCGAGCCGACTGAGCTTTATTGGTTTTAGCAGATAATCAACAGCATGTGTCTCGAAGGCATTTAGAGCGCGGTCACTGAAGGCTGTTGTAAAGATGATCGCTGGCGGATTATCCATCCGGTTGATATAGCTTGCGGCTTCGATACCATCCATGCCGGGCATGCGGATATCCATCAAGACAACATCAGGTTGAGAGGTTTGTGACTTACGTAGTGCGTCCTCACCGGTCTCTGCTTCACCGATGATTCGGTGTTCAGGGGTTGCGGATAACATTTTTCTTAAGCGTTGTCTGGCAAGGTGCTCGTCATCGACTATTAGAACGTTCATGTTTAACATCCAAAGGAATTATAAGTGAAACTGTGTAATTGTCTTTGGTGTCATTTATGGTGAAAGCGCCTCTCTTGCCGTAGACAAGTTTTAGGCGTTGTCGGATATTATCTTGAGCCATTTGGTTACCCTTTTTGAATGCCGAGGACTGGTTTTCGGACATAATCGGGTTGCTTACAGATAATACCAACTTGTTATCTATTTGTAGCGCAGAAATGTGAATTTTTCCACCTTTTTCGATGGGTTCAATGCCATGATAGATGGCATTTTCAGTTAATGGCTGCAAACATAGGGAAGGAACTTCGATATCGAGCATCTGTTGATCAATCTGCCACTCTATCTGTAATCGGTCACCTAGCCGTAATGACTCAATAGCCAGGTAGCTCTTAGAGAGTTCGATCTCATCTTTTAGAGGGTTCATGTTTTTTTCGCTTAAGCTGGCACGAAAAAGATCGGACAGGTCTTCGATGGCGGTTTCGGCGGTTTCGGGTGAGATGGCAATCAAACTAGCAATAGTGTTCATACTGTTGAAAAGAAAATGCGGACGTATCCTTGCACGTAAAGCCTGAATTTCTGCACGACTCTGTAGCGCCAGATTAAGTCGCCATTGGTGCTGAATGTAAAAATAGCGCAGCAGCAAAAAATAGATGACGGCGCTGATAGTCATCACTCGTAATATTAGAGTGGTATCCAGGGTATTATCAGCGTAATCAAATAATATGCCGGCATTATTTACCAGTAGTGTAACCAGCAAGCTGATGCTCATCATCAAACAGAAGGAAATTAATAGACAAATATTTTGTGTGTGCGTGTGTAGCCAGTTACGTAATTGGCACAACATGGCAGAATTTAACAGTGTAATCCACATCATTAGAAAGGAAGACAGCGCCAGATAGTCCCAGAATTCGATACGATTTGTAGCGGCAGCCATCGCAAAGACGATAGCAAGCACCTCGGTCAGTAGAATGATGGCAAAGAGGTTGCGTACATCACAAAAATCCGGCAGCAACGGCGGCGCTAGCTGATCATCGTAGTTTGTTGTATTATTCGCAATGTTATCAGGCATTTACATTAAATAGACGAGACCGCGTGGAAAGCAAGTCAGGGCGAATGAAAAAACCGATTTTCTGCTAAAAATGTCTGTTTATGAACAGTCTGGAACGCGTGTTTGATATACTGCCAAAAAATTATAAAACCATTACTAAATAAAAAGAATCAAAATAATCATGAGCAATAAAAAAGAGTCAGCCGACACAAGTACCAATTCTGCATGGGGTGGTCGGTTCAGTGAGCAAACGGATGCCTTTGTTGAGGCATTTACGGCTTCGGTTCAGTTCGATCAACGCATGTACCGTCAGGACATCGCAGGTTCGCGCGCACACGCTAAAATGCTCAATAAAATTGCCGTGCTGAGTGACGATGACTTAACGATTATTCTGGAAGGGCTGGACAAAGTTGAGAAGGAAATCAGCAGTGGTAATTTCAACTGGTCTGTCGCCCGTGAAGATGTGCACATGAATATAGAAGCACGTCTGACAGAGCTGGTCGGCGATGCCGGTAAAAGGTTGCATACCGGTCGCTCAAGAAATGATCAGGTGGCGACCGACATCCGTTTATATCTGCGTGAACAAATCGAGTTCATTATTAATGAAATAAAACGATTGCAGCAAGGAATGCTTGATGTAGCTGAACGCGAGGCTGCAACGATCATGCCTGGATTTACGCATTTACAGGTCGCACAACCGGTTACGTTTGGCCACCACATCATGGCCTGGTATGAAATGATGAAACGTGATGTGTCGCGTTTTACCGATTGTCAGACAAGAATGAATATGTCGCCCCTAGGTGCTGCGGCGTTAGCGGGAACCAGTTACCCGATCGATCGGGAGTTCACTGCCAAAGAGCTGGGTTTTACCGCGCCAACACAAAACTCGTTAGATTCAGTCAGTGATCGTGATTTTGCCATCGAGTTTTGCTCCGATGCGGCAATTTTGATTACTCATATGTCGCGCATGTCGGAGGAATTAATTATCTGGTCATCTGCTCAGTTTGATTTTATTGAATTGCCCGATCGTTTTTGTACTGGTTCATCCATCATGCCGCAGAAGAAAAATCCCGATGTACCAGAGTTAGTGCGGGGTAAAACGGGACGTATCAATGGTAATCTGATCAGTCTACTGACGTTGATGAAGGCGCAACCATTGGCGTACAACAAAGACAATCAGGAAGATAAAGAGCCGTTGTTTGATACCGTCGATACGGTTCTCGGCTGTTTGCGAGCTTTTGCAGATATGATTCCGGCGATTACCTGTAAGCACGAGAATATGTATAAAGCGGCCAAACAGGGGTTCTCTACCGCTACTGATCTGGCTGATTATCTTGTACGTAAAGATCTGCCATTCCGGGATGCACATGAAGTTGTTGGTAAAGCTGTTGCTATGGGTGTTAGTACCGGGAAGGATTTAAGCGAGTTAACGCTAGAAGAGTTACGTCGATTTTCAGATAAGATCGAAAGTGATGTGTTTGATGTTTTAACCTTAGAAGGTTCTGTGGAGTCCAGAGATCACATCGGTGGTACGGCGCCTGAACAAGTTAAATTGGCGATAGCGCTGGCGCGAAAACAGTAATTAAAGTGAGTGGCCATGGAAGCTGTTAAAAAACAAATGAGACAATGCCATGCAGTTAACTAGTTTTGCACCAATCACCAGTCTGCTATGGAAATATCTGGAAAGCTGCAACATTGATCCGGCGCCCTTATACAGAAAGGCTGGTATTGATCCAAAATTAATCGCTAATCCACTGGCCAGAATTAATGTCGATCGTGTTGAAAAATTGTGGGAACAAGCAGTTATGGTTATCGACGACCCGACCTTCGGCGTCAAGATGGTGAAACACTGGCACCCGTCGATGATGGGTGCGCTGGGTTACGCCTGGCTGGTCAGTTCGACGTTGCGTCGAGC
>WTCC01000327.1 GCA_013138755.1 Gammaproteobacteria bacterium | reverse complement strand
TAAATAGTTAGTACCAGGATAGCGCTGACCCAGGCAATTTCGACAGTGGGTACAACACTGGCCAGGAATAATGCCAGTGCTGTAAAAATTACCGCTGCGATAATCTGTTTTCGGGAGATAATCCCCGGATTTATGATAGTTTGTTCTTCATCCGCAAGTTTATTCATGCTTACTCTCTAATTAATTTTAAATTCTTCTGTATTTGTATCAGCGTGTTTTATGTTTCAACGGCTCGATAAGTTTCAGGCTGCAGACTGTTCGGGTAATCTTGCCAGGATCTGATCTTCAATGAGTACAACGGGGATCTGGATTCGTCTTCTGCGCCCGGGTAAAACTTCTTCTATAAGTACTCTCGCAACATCATCATCCGGCATCGCGATTAGATAGAGAAGAGAAGGATGTTTAGCGATATATTTAACGATGCCGTAGACTGCTGTGACTTCAAGTTGAATTCGCTGGTAACGCACACCAGCATTTTTGATTTTCTTTTCAAGTGCTGAGGTCTTTTCACTATCTGCTGAGCCATGAATCAGTAGATCAATTTGAGCATTTTGTCGTAGACAGGCATCAATGGCATAGTCCAGGGGGGCGCCGAGTCCACTGCCATTACTAATAAATGCAATACGTTTTGTTACTGCCCTTGTTCCACTAATTTGGGTTTCAAGCATGTGTACTGGTGTGTTTGGTTTCCCCGGATTTTCTGAACCATTACCAAGTACTGTCATTTTTTCGCGTATGGATAAAAAATCGCCGGCGTCCTGGTAGGCCAGGCCAGTTAACATTTTTTTTAAGTCTTCGCTTAGTGTTGTCATATCTGTAATCTCAAAGATTGTTTTTGTTGGTTGATTTCTATATTGCAACACTCGTGCCAATGTTAATTATTAACTAAGTTACTGATTTTATTGTTATAGAAGAAAATTATAAATTAATAACATGTTGCACATTGCAACATGCGGTAACGGGTTTGTGTGCTGAACATCGGGCAAGACATTAATGACCTATGTGTGTTAGCATTGTTGCAATATGTAACACATGGTTGCGTTTTGTTATGGCTGCTTTGTTTGATTTGACCAGTTTGCGGGGCAAAATTACCAGCGCGTATATCACGTTGGTTATTAGTACTGCTGTGCTTGGCATTATTGCCATTTCTGACCTGTTGTTTCTTGAGCGACAGGTGACAGAGGGAGAGGTCGTTTCTGATTTAAAAGATGCTGTTCTGGAAATGCGGCGTGAGGAAAAAAACCTGTTTCTCTATGCGGACGTTGACGCTTTGTTAAGGGCTGATGAACATGCTGCGGTTTCCCTGAAAATACTACAAGAGTATCAGGTTACATTAGATGCCATTATGCATGAGTCTGATCCATTGACTATGACGATGAGGCTGGATATTTATCGATTCAAACTGTCTGACTGGAACACTGCATCAGCCAGTGAGCTAAAACCACTGCAAGAAGAAATTAGAATACTCGGCCACCAGATATATCTTTCTGTTGAAGCACTGTCCAGTCAGGAACGCCGAATGCTGGAGACAGCGGTTCGGGAGTCGCTATGGTTTTTATTGATATCACTGTTTATCATTGGGTTTTCGATTTATATGATAGGGCGTCAATTGAAACGTGTGGTTGTATCGCCGATCAAACAGCTGGAATCCAGCTTAATGCCAATTGCCAGGGGCCACTTCGATCATTTAGAGCCACCATCAAGTGATCGTGAGTTTGTCACCTTCACTAAAGCCTTCAACCGGATGTTAAAAGAGCTGGAAACCCATCAGAAGCGTATGTTGCAGTCTGAGAAACTTGCATCGTTAGGTATCCTTGCCTCCGGTGTGGCGCATGAGTTAAATAACCCGCTGTCCAATATTTCCTCCTCCTGTCAGCTGCTTATGGAGGAATTGACAGAGGCAGATCCTGAGCAGCTCAATAAATGGCTGCAACAGATTGACAATGAAACAGAACGTGGCCGTAACATTGTGCGAACTTTGCTCGACTTTGGTAGGCAGCACATTTTTCAGAAAAGCCGGATTAAGTTACTTGATCTCATTAATGAAACGCAGATCTTCATTGGCAAAACACTGCAGCAATATTCTGCCCAGCTATCAATCAATGTACCGGGTGATCTATGTCTTGAGGCAGATAAGCAGCGCATTCAGCAACTATTTATTAATCTTATTCAGAATGCTTTACATGCCGGTGGTGAGGGTGTTCACTGTCGAATTAGTGCTGTTTTATGTGATAAGGGGGTTTCGATGATTCCGGACGGTGCTGAGATGGCGGGTGACCTCAAGTGCATTAGTGATTACGATGGACGTTTTATTGAGATACTGGTTGCCGATGATGGTCCCGGCATTTCTGCTGAGTCACTGGCAAAAGTTTTTGATCCATTTTATACCACCAGCGAGCCGGGACATGGTTCCAGTCACGGTGTTGGCCTGGGTTTGTATATCGTGCAGGAAATAGTACGTGAACATGATGGCTGTCTTGCGATTACCTCACAGCCTGGCAAAGGGACTCAGGTAATTATATTGCTTCCAACTGAGGATTCGAACAGTGGTTAAGTCACCATCTAATATTGGTCGCATATTGATCGTAGATGATGAAGCAACTGCGGTTGAAAATCTGGCCCATGTCTGTCGTAAAGAGGGGTATGAAGTAACGACACGGATGAGCGGCATGGGTGCGCTAGAAATTTTGGAAAAAAAACAATTCGATATAGTCTTGACCGACCTGAAAATGGAGAAAGTCGATGGTATGGCAGTTCTGCGTCAAGTCAAAGAGCACGCCCCGGAAACCGCTGTGATTTTGATAACGGGCTATGCAACACTGGACTCTGCAGTAGCCGCGATGAAGGCTGGTGCATTTCACTATATTGCCAAACCTTTTCGCCTGGATGAAGTTCGAGAAGTTGTACGCAATGCACTAGAACTGGTTAATTTAAAACGGGAAAATCAACGGCTAAAGCAGCAAC
>WTCC01000168.1 GCA_013138755.1 Gammaproteobacteria bacterium | reverse complement strand
TAATGTGAGTGCAACCGAATTTACCACGCCAGAAACGATGCCGGGAGCATTACCAGAAACATCGGCATATACTTATTGCGCTGATTTAAATATAGCGGGTGTGGCTGACAATGAATCAGTATCGTTTAATAACGATGTGATTATGTATGTTGATAATTTCCTCGGCTTTGAAGTAGGAGAGATTGTACCCATAGGTTACTATGATCGTTTATCTGGCGAATGGACTGGATCAAAAAATGGTGTGGTAGTCAGACTACTGGACAGTAATAGTGATGGCCTGGTAGATGGTGTGGATTACACTGGTGATGATATCGCTGATGACATTGATGGTGATGGCAGCAGCACAGATGAAACCAGAGGTATTGAAAATTACCCCGTTGGTGAGACTTATTGGCGTGGCGTCTTTAACCACTTCACGCCAGTTGATTTTAACTGGTCCACATCGTTTGGCAATGATGTGGCTCAGGCAGAAAAGTTTCCAGTCGGTACCAATGAAGCAGATGAGGACGACAATGAATGTAAAGACACTAACTCTTACGTCGATATTAAATCCAGTGCTTTCCAGGAAGATATCACCATTGCAGGTACTAATTTAACATTGCATTACAACTCACAAAGAACAGAAGGTTATCAACACAATATCAATGTTCGCGTTAGTGGTGATCAGATTCCTGCAACACTGCTTGAGATGGTAGTTGAAATCGAAATCGCAGGGGTTGTTTTACAGCAAAAGTTTTATCCGCAAACCAATCTGGAAGCTAACTTTGTCTGGGATGGTTATAATGTGGTGGGTGAAATAGAGAGGGGCGAGGTTAATGGCGTGATAAAAGTCGGTTATGTTTTCCCCGTTAATTACAATAGTAATGGCAATGCTGCCACCTCAAGTTTATCACTCGATCAATTCGAACAGGCATGGGCTAAAACAGGCCCTAATGTAACCACTGTTGACGGTAGACAAGATGGCACGCTTTGGACAACGCAAAAATTAACACTTTACAACGCACCGGAAAGTGAAATTGCCAGTGGCTGGACACTTAGTAATCAGCATGTATTAACCCCGTCAGATAAAATATATACGGGCAGCGGCGGCGTGCAAGATATTGTTAGTGCCTCAAATGTATTAAAAACTGGCGTGATTGATTCGTTTATCCCGGGTGACGATGGCTTTTATCAAAAAGCAGGTAAAGCTATTGATTACGATATTCTTACCGGAAATATACTTCGAGACAATGTGACGGATTTAATGTGGCAATATCAAAATCCACAATATTTCAGTTCAAACCAGGAAGCCGTTAATTACTGTGAAAATTTAGATCTCGGTGGTTTTACCGACTGGCGTTTAGTTACACTCAAAGAAGATACTTACACAAGAAATAAAGGGAATTTAAGTAATGAAGTGGTTATCTATAGTGGTGCCGCACCAGCAAGATGGAATTCATTGACCTTTAATTTCCCTGATGGCCCACAGAATAACTTGCCTGTATATTGTGTAAGAGGCGAAATACTTGACGATAAATATATACAAAGTTTAGCAAGGTATATTATAGATGAAGTAGTGGTTGATAAATCCAATGGTTTAATGTGGCAGGATGATACATCAGTTCTAAGTACGCAAGGTGATTGGGTATTTGCCATTAATCATTGTGAGGCTCTGGATAAAGCAGGTTATAACGATTGGCGATTACCCAATATAAACGAACTTATGTACGTGTTGCCCAACAACACATTCAGCAACCAGTTTGAGTTCCCGCCTGAGCCCTGGGCGCGAACCCATCCTGCAGCAAGACCGTTCTGGTCGTCTACACCAGATGTGTTAAATATCAGTAATGCGTGGGCAATAGAAAGTGAAGGTTATAACTCAGCTAATTATCCGCAAACCGACAATAACTATGTTCGCTGTGTACGTGATGATTTAAGCCATGCGCGCAGCCCTTATCTATTTGATGCAGCGGGCAAACATAGTGAAACCATCGATTTAGATACCGGCACTACACTGCTCACCTACCGTTATGATGCAAACACCGGTAAATTAAATAGTATTACCGATTTATTCGGGAATCAAATCAGCTTGATTCGTGAGAATGGTGTACTCACCGCCATAGAATCGCCCGATGGATTGCTGACCAACCTTGTTGTCTACAATAATGATTTACTCGAAGTAAATTACGAAGACGGTAGCGGTTATCAGTTTGATTACCAATCATCGTTAATGACACGGGAGGTTGATCCAAACGCAAATCATTACCCGCATAATTATGATGCTCTTGGTCGAGTTGATTACATAACGGATCCGGAAAACGGTGTGTGGACCTTTCACAATACCCGGGATAGCTTACAAAGTGCCAAAGTCTACGGTTACACTACCGCAGAAGGTCGTTTGTATGAATCGCAACGTGTGGTTGAAAACGGACTAATCACAAAAACCACCCGTAATGAAGATGGCACCACTGTATTAGAAACAGAAAATACCAACACTTTAATCACCACGACAGAAAGCGGCGGCGTTACCACAGTGATAACAGAAGCAGCGGATCAGAAAACTCAAAAACCACAGTTCAGTAAACAGGTTACAACACTACCAGGTGGTTTAAGTTCAACGCTGGATACTGTAAAAACCTACGCTAGCAATGGCGCCGACTTTTCAAAACTCACCACCAGTATTACTTTTAATAATAAAACTAACACCATAGTTGAGGACTTTAAACTGGGCACAAAAGTCCTTAACTCGGCAGAGAATCGACAGGTGACAATAAGCTATGATCCATTGACCTTGTTAACCAGTTCGGTGCAAAATGCAGACCTGTTTGCCACGACTTACCAATACGACAACAGAGGCCGTATAACACTAACCACCACCGGTGCCCGCACCAGTAGCAACAGTTATGAGACCATTGGCCGAGGTAAACTTACCGCAAGTACCGATGCATTAAACCAGACCACTAGCTACGAGTACGACTTGCTGGGTAGGCTCAGCGCTAAAATTTTACCCGATAGCCGTACCATCTACTATCGTTATGATGCCAATGGCAACCTGACTGGCATTATTCCACCAGGTAAATCCGAGCATATTATTGAATACAATGGTGTCGATAACAAGTTGCAATACACACCACCCGGTCTGGCACAAATCAACACAGCCTATACGCAATATCGCTACAATCGCGATCGGGAGCTGACACAAATCATACGGCCTGATTTGCAAGTCATCGACTTTATCTATAATAACCTGGCGCAAGTGACCGTTGTTGACACCCCGGAAGGTGAAACCCGGCACAGCTATAACGGTACCACAGGAAATGTAGAACTTATTACCGCGCCCGATGGTAATACCCTAAGTTATTTATATGATGGCATGCTAAATACCCAAACCACCTGGGCAGGTGCAATCAATGCCAATGTGTCCAATACTTACAACAACGACTTCGTTATTACCCGGCGTGAGATAAATGGCAGTCATGCTATAAGCTTTGCACGCGACAATGATTTATTACTGACTCAAGCCGGTGCATTAAGTATTAATCGTAATGCAACTAATGGATTAATCAGTGACACTAATATCAACAATAGCACCAGCACAATAAGTTATAACAATTACGGTGAAGTAGAAAACTACAGTGCACAATACAACAACACGACGCAGTATCAGGTGAGGTATCAATACGATCTCATCGGCAGAATCAGCCAAAAGCAGGAAACCATCGAAGGTGCAGCCAGCCTGTATGACTACAGCTACGACCTGGGTGGTAGACTCGAAACCGTCAGCATTGATGGCAACTCGGTAGCAACTTACACCTACGATAGCAACGGCAACCGAACCCATGTTAATGGCGTACCGCTAGGCGAACATGACACACAGGACCGCCTAACTCAATACGGCACAACGCAATACCGCTATACTGACAATGGCGAACTGCAACAGGCAAGCAACAGCCAGACAGGTGAAACATCCAACTACTACGATGTGTTAGGCAACCTGATGCAGGTAACGCTGCCAGATAACACCCAAATAGACTACCTGATCGACGGCCAGAACCGTCGTATCGGTAAAAAAGTAAACGGTAGCCT
>WTCC01000348.1 GCA_013138755.1 Gammaproteobacteria bacterium | reverse complement strand
AAAAGATCTGTTTGGCACGAGCGAATTCTGCCGTGGTTACCGGGGGTGCTTTTGGAGAGATTGTTTCCTTCGCTTCACCAGGATCAATGGGAATGGGTGCGCCCTTGTAGCGCATTTCTGACTCAGGCGTGCCAGGGTGGCCACTACTCTTTTCCTTGGCCCAGGATGAACTGGTTGCCAGACACGATATAGCCAGTAATGAAACCAGCCCCGTTTTAATTATTATATTTAACCCCGACATACCCACTTCTCCACTTTAGTTATATGTAAAAAATGCATTAATAATTTAAAAATTACTAATATTATTATATTTTTATACTTTTTAGCTTATGAAGTATCGAGTCTTACGTCATTAAGATATATTTTACTTGACTTAAGTCATGGATATATAAATTAAGACTGGGTAGTAAAATTGATAATTATCAATTATTTATCAATTTGTATTGATTGAGCCTGTTTTTTCATTGCAAGGCGTCTTTCTCTGCGTTTTCGTCTTTCTGACAATGGTGGGCACTTTCTTTCATTCCAGTAAGTCACCTGGCAATCCAGGCAATAATGGCATTCCTGACTGATGATTTCTCCAGTTAAACGAATAGCACCTACTTCACATTCTGCCCGGCAGGTTTGGCAGGGCCGGCCGCATTCCTTTCGTCTACGAAGCCAGTCAAAGATTTTAAATTTTGAGGGAAAAGTCAGAGCTGCGCCTAATGGACAGATATAGCGACAGTAAAACTTTCGATTCAGCGCAGAAACCAGGATAAGTCCTGCTGCATAAAATACATAACCCCACTCACGCTGAAAATGTAATGAAAAAGCAGTTTTAAAAGGTTCTATTTCAGCGAGTAATTCTGCCCGCGCTAATGATTGCAGCGAAACCCCGAATAAGCCCAGCATCACAAGGTACTTTATCGCCCACAAGCGTTCGTGCACAGCGGCAGGAAACTCATAAGAGCGGATACCAACCCTCTCACCAACCTTGTAAACGATTTCCTGAATGGCACCGAATGGACATAACCAGCCACAGTAAACACCTCTTCCCCATAATAATATGGTCATCGCTACGAATGACCACAGAATAAACATCATGGGATCGATCATGAATGTTTCCCAGCTAAAACCATGCATGATTGAACTGACAAAGGTCAGTACATTGACGATAGAAAGTTGTGCCAGTGAGTACCAGCCTATAAAAATAACCGTATAGACCAGGTAACCGTAACGCAGATAGATAAGCAATGAAGGGTGATGCGCCAGCCAATCCTGAAAAACCAGGATGAGAAGCAGAAGTAATAGCCCCGCCGACAACACAGCGATCTGGAATGTTTTATCACGCCACGCATAAACCCATATGGGCTCTTCTTCCGGCATGTCTGAAGAAGTTTCCGTCTTGAAAAGTCCACGAGATTTAGCAACTTCCTGCAAAGACGTCATGATAGTACTACTCAATACCATGGTGGTGATGGTGGCGCCGGATATGCTGTCCAGGGTGACGTAACCCTCTCGGTCACTGCCGCCCAACTGGACACGGTTACCTGCGTACAGGCCCAGGTACTGGTTTTTGAAATCTGTCAGGTCCTGTTCGGAGATGCCAGCCAGCAAAATGGGCTCTTCATGACTGACAATCTCAACACCAACGATTTTTCCTGTTAGATCAAAGCCAACCAGGGTATGCATGGGCTTGCCGGAATAGCCGGGTATCGGCAAAATTTGATCGGTAAAAAATACATAACCAAGCAACCTGCTAGCATCATAGACCGCTGCTGATGCAGGCTCACCTTCAAACGGATCCAGGCTGTCAGCTGTCGGGAAGAAGGTCTGGGCAAAGGGGGTGGCTTCGGCGACAGGGTCAATTTTTTTCAGCAGACCCGCATTCGCATCGTTGTGAAATGCGAGTAAACAAACCATAACAAAAACTGTAGCCAGACAAATTTTCTGCAGTGAATTATTCAGCCTGAAAAACATCGAATATAAACGGCACTGCAAGTTATATTTAGTGTGATGGTTAAGACTGGGAAGGCGATTAATTAAGTTCAAAACGATAGCATCAGGATCAAAAATCCCAGATACGTCCACCTGGTTTATTCTGTATTGCATTCAGGCGTTCGATAATCTCATCACGCTGCATTAGTATCGACTGATTAGCCATGTTCAGAAACACTTTTTCCTCATGTTCGCTGTGTTGCTTCATGGCTACATGTAAAGGTTCCAGACAATCCAGAAAATGGTCAAAATCATTGCTCTTGATGATGTATGCCAGGTCATGAACAAGGTGCACGAGATAGTCATGCTCTTCGCTTAGATGAGCAATGACCCCGTCAGGGTCACCGTTCTCCTCTATAAATAAAGGATAGAGAACCTCGTCTTCCATCCGCATGTGAAGCTTGAGATCAGATGCAAATTTTTGAAACAGATGTTTTGCATTTTTCCACTCTCCCACATCAGCCGCCATCTCGCAGTCATCGAGTACAGCATCATATTTATGGTGATCATGTACCAGCCAGTTATCAGATGTGCTGTTCAAAATTCATCAACCTGTAGGCTTAAGTCACCATAGGTGACAGAGAATAAAGGATTCCTGATAGTAACAATATATTGCTCACAGACCCACTAATTTTCTCATGCTTATCTTTCCATATACACAATATCTAATGCGCAGAAAGTAAACGGATGTAACTGATTACATCTTCAGTCTCTTTTTCCGTCAGAATATCTTTCCAGCCGGGCATAAGTTTTGCCCCTTTTGTGCCTTCAGAAATTATCGAACGAATTTTTTCATTGGACATACGATTCATATTGCTGGCATCTGTATGATCTGCAGGTTCCATATCATAGATTTTTGTTATCGTTCCCTTGCCCTTGCCATCAGGTCCATGGCAGATAGTGCAGTTATTGTCATAAATCTGCTTGCCCATTTGCGGGTCACCAGAAACAGGGTGTTTTGAGCTATGTAGATAACGCACATAGGCAAGCAGTGATCTGATCTGTGTTTGTGATATCGCCAGACCCCATTGCGGCATGTCATTGGATATCTGACCATGAGGTGCCTTGCCTTCTATTATCTTAAAAAGCTCACGGTCACTTTTTTTCTTCAGCCTGTCATTATTAGTTAGATCAGCTGGTTTTGTTTCCAGTTTGCTGGCTAGCGGGCCATTACCTGTTCCATCTAATCCATGACATACGAAACAGTTAGTTCTAAAAATTCGGTAACCATCAAAACTTTTAGAATGATCGGCAAATGCATTTGAGGACAATAGACTAATTGCAAGTATCGCAGGTATTTTCCACACTACCTTCTGTTTCATGATTTAAGAAACCTCTTTTAAACATTGCCAGTTTTTTACAGGGTTAAAGGGACAGTATACCTAATTACGATCTGAATAGATTTCTCGTATCCAAGCGCATTTTCCAATGTCTGTTATATAGTACTTTTTCTCTGTCAGGAACATTTCCCCAATGTCGCTTATGTGGTGAACTGGTGAATTGAAA
>WTCC01000364.1 GCA_013138755.1 Gammaproteobacteria bacterium | reverse complement strand
ACACTGCTGCAATCGCCCTGCTCTGGTTATCATTTAGTGGCCTTTGGGTCTGGAATAGCCGTCGCCATAAAATGCGCAAGAAAAAACATTATCAAAAACACCATAAGAGATGAGATCTGAAACTTATCTGTTACGTAGAGCAGTTAAAACCAGCTCTCACTCTACTATTAGAAATATCTAACGATCACAAATGATCGAATCAACTACCTAACACTATATATCAGTGGCCAAATATCTACCTTCAGCATCCAGGTCAAGTAAAAAATCACAGTAGTTTCGTAAAAGTTTATTACTGCAGACGAACTCTAAAAGTCACAGCAAAACCTGGATCGCCACCGGCAGAAGCAGCTAACTGCCCCTTAGGATTCACTCTGATATCCGTCACTGTGCTATCGAAGCTGTCAGCATCAATGTTACTAAAATTACTATCATGATAATAAGTCCAGGTCACCCCGTTATCATCTGAAAAATCAACGTCATCAGTCGCACTATCCAGTGAGGTAAAGGTATAACTCAAAGTTGAACTTGTAACACCATCAACGAACAGGACGGGACCCAATCCGCCACCACTGATATCACCCACAAACAGGTCTGTCGCTGCTGGAAAAAGATCAGTTATTATCGTGCTATCAATATCGACCGCGCCAGCGCCAGAGTTGGTCGTTGTTATGGTATAACTCAGATAAGCACCAGGAATCGCTTTGGGGCTTGATACCAGACTGACAGGATCGTAAGTAGTCTGGACTGTTTTTACTATGTTGAGGTCAGGACTGGGCAGTAAGGTAATATCTGCCGTTGCACTGTTATTGGTTGCGTCGGTATCTGCCTGATCCTGATTGGTAATGTCTACAGTATTACTTACTGCCGTATCAATAAGCACCGTACTGGAATCCATCGTCACAACCAACGTAACACTAGCACCATCGGCTAATGCCGCAATATCCCAAACTAACGTCGTCCCAGTCAATACCGTCGTTGTCGATGTGCTGACACTGTCGTCGGAAACGTAAACTACATTCGATGGAAAGATATCTGTCACCTCGACATTACTAGCATTACTGTCTCCATTGTTGGTAACGGTAATGGTGTAAGTAAATTGCCTACCACCAACGACCATCGCACTACTGGATATTTTAGTAATACTGGTATCGCTGAAGGCAATGCTGCTGCTACCGGTGCCATCCATATTATCTACGAGTTTTTGGGGAATATTGGTGCTATTAGATGAGGAGATATGAAACCCTACTGAACTTGGACCACTATTACCAATATCAGTCCACGCGATGAAAGTTTCCATGGCGACACCATCCAATGCTCCACCAGAAGAATCAATTCCACTAGCACCTTCTGCCCCCCCATAATAGCCTGTTGAAAGCGTTACACTAGAACCAATAGATCCCGGCATATCATAACCGTCACTTCTCCCTACTGCGGGACAATAACTACTAGCAAAAGAGTTGGTACCAGTGGCGGGGCATGTAATCGGATCACCAGCAGCACGTGATGGTGAGTAACTCCAAATCTTACGTGCTGTTTTACCATTACCACCTGTCCAGGTTACATTGAGCACCTTTTCACCCGATTCCATTAGACCGTCGGCATCGGTATCCAGATAAAACCACCACTCATTTGCCGATGTGTTACTTGCGTAACGTTCTACGTACATGAATAGATTCGTATTATTCCAGGTATAAGCAAATTTCTTAAGATCACGCCCGACACCAGCACCAGAACCGGTACAATCCAAATCATTTGGTGCCGCCGGGCATGGAGCCTGAAATGCTTCATCGAGGCTAAATTGACCCAAATTATTGGTGACATCCGTTGCCGTATTCCAGTCGCTTATAACAGTGGCTGTTGTCGAATTATCAGATGTTGTCCAATCACTAAAGGTAGCATCAGTCGATGAGCTTGTCGAAATAGTAATGGAACGTTGGATGGGAGCGGCATCAACAATTAAACAAGACACTGAAAGCGCCATAAATAAAACTAACGCTCTACTTTTATTAACTATCAACGGTTGATTAAAGTTTTGCATCTTTATTGATGTTAATTTGCTTCTTGTATTGACGGCCATGAATGTATAACTGCCTGCACTAACGTTGCCAATGGTATGGCGAAAAACACACCCCACACTCCCCAAAGCCCGCCGAAGAAAAGCACTGAGATGATAATGGCTGCAGGATGCATGTTGACTACTTCAGAAAACAATAGCGGTACAAGTATGTTGCCGTCTAAGAACTGAATACCAAGATAAGCAGCCATTAGATAAACGAACTCACTGGTGCCACCCCATTGAAACCATGCGATCATAGCAACCGGTATTGTCACAGCAACCGCACCGACATAAGGGATGATAACAGAGAGACCGACAAGTAAACTCATGGTTGCTGCATAGTTCATCCCCATCAGCTGTAACGGTATAAATGTGGCCGCACCGACGATAAATATTTCGACCATTTTTCCACGGATGTAATTGCCCATCTTGGCATCGACTTCTTTCCAGACGGAATAAGCCAGACCACGGTCTTCTGGTAGAAAACGTCGAAACCATCGCAATATTATTGTTTTATCTTTTAATAAAAAAAACACTAGCAACGGTACGACGACGAGATAAACCAATACCGTGAAAACATCTACTGCTGATGATAAAGAAACACTAACCAGAGTCTGCCCAACACCAACAAGTTCAGTCGAAAAACTACCCAACATCTTCTCTATTTCTTGATCAGCAAAGATAGGGTACTGTTCTGGAATAGCTAATAGCAGCTCTTGCACCTTATTTAATATTCGTGGGAAATCGACAACCAACTGGGAAACTTGACTGATAACTAGCGGAACTAGACCAAATAGCGTTAGGGTAACCGCTGTGACAAACAGAACATAACTGATCAAAAAAGCTGCGAACCTGGGCATCCCCAGATTCATTATCTTGCAAACCAGGCCTTCGAGAATATACGCAATAACAACGCCTGCTATAACCGGAGTTAATATCTTCCCCCAGTATAAGATCAGTATTGAGCCCAATACCAAAAATGTAATCAGTATTATTGCCTGCGGATCAGAAAAATGCTTTTCAAACCAGTTTTTTACAACATCGATCATTCTGTATCCTGACCGCTGTCTAGCAGGATTTTTTTATAGGCATCATCAAATAAAATTTCCATCTCATCTATCACTTCGATGACATCACGACCTTTTACCATATGATCCGTCATTAAATCTGACGCTCGTGAGAACACCGCCATACTTTCGATCATATGATATTTAATTTTTAGACGTTTAACCGCGCCGACCACTGTTTCTTCTTCTGGTCGAGGACTATCATCTGGAGGAGGAATTACTTTATTGATCGGATCAGCTTGTGCATATAAAAAGTCAGTATAATCACTCAGACTTCTCTTGCGTTCATCATCCATGGCTTCATATAAATCAATTAAATTTTGACTACTTTTAATTACGCTCATTGATAAGGTATTCTCCAGGTCATAAACACGAATTAACTCATGTTTTTACAAAATTCTTGCGCGAAACCAAGTAACTCGTCAGCCGCACGCGATTTAAATTTATAGCGTTGACGTACAAATGAAAACGGACGCTCTAATTTTGGCAATAATTCAACCGCAGTTAAGGTACCGAGCTTTAATTCTTTTTCTATGCTGGCACGAGACACTATCGATATACCCATGCCCGCCTCTACCGCGCCTTTAATCGCTTCAGGACTACTCAGTTCAAAACAGACATTTAATACGCTATCCGGACTTTCCTGTTCTACATAATTCGTAATCGCTTCCTGTGTACCAGAACCGCTTTCTCGGCAAATGAAAGGATGGCCTAATATGTCTTTCACATGCAGAGTCGATGCACCAGCCAATTGGTGGTTATTCGGCATGATAACCAGTAACTGATCAACGCGGCATTGCTCGACGATCAGATTTTTATTATTCACCGAGCCTTCGACTATCGCTAGATCGACCACATTATTTTCGACCATAGCGATAATATCTTCAGAGTTTGACTCTTTTAAACTTATGTTTACCTCAGGGTATTTAACTTTAAATTCACCGATCAGTAGTGGCAGCATATATTCTGCTATGGTGGTACTTGCGCCCAGGGAAACACCACCGCTGACATCACCTGTCATCTCGGTAATGCTATGGCTCATATCATCATAAAGTTTCAAGATACGGTCTGCGTACATATAGACTTGCTTGCCGGCTTCGGTCAGTGAAACCTTATTATGTGTGCGGTCAAATAAGCGAGTATTAAACTGTTCTTCCAGCTGCCTTATCTGGAAGGTGACAGCAGGTTGTGTCATATGTAACTGTTCGCCAGCTTTTGTAAAATTGAGCAAGCGTGCAACAGTATGAAAAATTTTTAAACGACGATCAGCCATATGCCTAGAGTACCTACAACGAGAAGGACGTAAAATCAAATCCTTCTTTTAAATAGTTGATTCCATATTGATTTTAAGTGTATTTACGACTACTTTAACAGTTAATGTCAAAAAGAAACTGAGTAATCCTCTGCTGAAGCTCTATGGTAACACCACATGCTTATAAAGGGTTGAAAAACAATATGATACATAAAAAGCTCATCACGATTACACTGACCGCAATGGTCTGCATGGCGTATCAGGTGCCAGTACATTCAAGTGTATACAAGTGGACAGATGGTAGCGGGCAAATTCATTACAGCGATCAACCCAATAAACCGAATGCTGAAGAGTTCTCCATCCGAAATAATACTACGACTAAACCTCGTGAGATTAAAAAAGATGAAACAAAAGACGAACCAGCCTCTCCTGTTGCCGCGAAGCCTGAAGAACCGAAAATACCTGCCGCAGAAAAACGCAGACTATGTCAACAGGCGAAAAGCGACATCTCAGCCATTTCTAGCCGGGGCCGTATGCGCGAAGTTAATGCAAAAGGTGAATACAGCTATTTAACTGAGAAACAACGTCAACAACGTATATCGACAGCGAAAAAGAAACAAAGCAAATACTGTCGTTAAGTACTACGTTAAAGGATATAACTTAAATACCATGCCACTTTTAGAAATTGCCACCAACACAGCGATTGACGATAATTTTGATGTCGCTAAAAAGGCATCCAAACTAACCGCTGACATCCTGAACAAACCTGAAAACTATGTCATGGTAAAGGTGCAGGACAAACAAACATTGATATTCGCAGGAAGTAACAAACCTGCTGCCCACGTTCAATTAAAAAGCCTCAATCTTCCTGAAGATAAAACAGCAGACTACTCTGCTTCGCTTTGCTCTTTCATCAACACAGAACTAAATATCGAATGTGCACGTATATATATCGAATTCGTGAACCCTGAACGCCATATGTGGGGTTGGAGCGGCAAAACGTTTTAAGTTGGCAGTTTTCGTACTATCAGGCATCCATTTTTTATCTTTTTATTACAGATTGATTACTTACAACTGCCAACTTTCTTTTTGGTAGAATGCCCACATTCCACCGAGTATAAGAATTATGTATTTATCCAAGTTTCAACTAACCACTTTAAAAGAAACCCCATCTGACGCTGAGATAAGCAGCCATCAGCTGATGCTGCGCGCCGGACTCGTGCGGAAACTGGCTTCTGGCCTTTATACCTGGCTGCCGTTAGGTCTGCGTGTTATGCGTAAAGTGGAGAATATCGTTCGTGAAGAAATGGATAAAAGCGGCGGCCTGGAAATTCTTATGCCTGCCATACAACCGAGCGAACTTTGGCAGGAATCAGGACGCTGGGAACAATACGGACCAGAGTTATTGCGATTAAAAGATCGTCACGGCAGAGAGTTTTGCTTTGGACCGACCCATGAAGAAATCATCACAGAATTGGCTCGTAGCGCACTTTCCAGTTATAAACAATTACCGATAACTTATTACCAGATACAAACAAAATTTCGTGATGAAGTGCGCCCACGATTTGGTGTGATGCGCTCACGTGAATTTATCATGAAAGACGCATATTCATTTCATATCAGTCAGGGCAGTTTGCAAGAGACCTACGAAACCATGTATCAGGCGTACAGCAATATCTTCACCCGACTAGGTTTAGAATTTCGCGCTGTTATGGCCGATAGTGGATCTATAGGTGGTAACAGCTCACATGAGTTTCATGTGTTGGCAGATTCTGGTGAAGATGCGATAGCATTCTCCAGTGAAAGTAACTATGCAGCTAATGTAGAAAAAGCAGAAACACTGCCATCAAGCACTCCGCGCCCTGCATCGACAGCTGAGATGACAAGCATCGATACACCTGATCAACACAGTATCGATGAGGTTAGTCAATTTCTTTCAGTAGCAACAACACGATGCGTTAAAACGCTACTGGTTGCCGGTAGCGAGGAAGACTCAGTAGTAGCTCTGATTTTACGTGGTGACCACGAGCTGAATGAGATCAAAGTCTCTCATCTTGACGAAGTGGCAGAACCACTTTGTTTTGCTACTGATGAACAGATCAAACAAGTCGCCGGCTGCTCTGCGGGTTCACTTGGACCGGTGGGGTTAGATATTAAAATAATTGCCGATTATGCTGCACTGCAGTGTACAGACTTCATCTGTGGCGCCAATGAAGATGGCAAACACTTAACTGGAGTTAACTGGGAGCGAGATTGTGATCTACCCAAAGCTGCTGATCTAAGAAATATCGTTGAAGGTGACCCTAGCCCTGATGGCAAAGGCACACTTTCTATCGTACGCGGAATTGAAGTAGGCCATATATTCCAGTTAGGTACAAAATACTCTGAATCGATGAACGCTACTGTGCTAGATGAAAATGGTAAGGCTACCACCATGACCATGGGCTGTTACGGTATTGGTATAACGCGAATCGTTGCTGCCGCAATAGAACAAAATCACGATGAGAACGGCATAGTCTGGCCTAAAAATATTGCACCGTTCGATGTCGCTATCGCACCGATCAACATGCAAAAATCTGAAGATGTCAGCAACGCTGCCATCAAGCTACACGATGAACTCACAGCCGCCGGGTTAGATGTTTTACTCTATGATGAAAAAGCTCGCTTAGGTGGCATGCTTGCCGATCTGGACCTAATCGGCATACCCCATCGTATCGTTATCGGCGATCGTGGTCTAAAAGAAAATAACGTCGAGTATAAAAAACGGGGCGCCGAAGACAGTCAGGATATCTCGATCGATGAAATAGTCAGTTTTTTAACAAGCTAAAACGTTACATGATGTGTCGTAAAAAAGTTTTTTACCAATCAAACTTTTAAGGTAGATAACCATCTAAATCATGATCAAACGTTTAATCACTACCTTTTTCTTACTCTGCATCAACATGCTGGTCATCACTCATGCTTATGGTGATAATCAGGCTGTTGATCCAAAACTCCGTCAGTTATTAACTGATGCCATCAATTCTTCGGAAAGCTTTGACGACCGTTTTCACGCCGAAGTCTGGTTACTGGACATGTCTAATCGCTTACAGCGTTACATCGACGATGAGCAGTTACGTATCTCTTTACTCAAGCAGGTTCACCATGAAGCATCGTTGGCCAAACTACAACCAGAGTTGGTTCTTGCTGTTATAGAAGTAGAGAGTTACTTTGATAGTTATGCCGTTTCAAGCGCAGGTGC
>WTCC01000129.1 GCA_013138755.1 Gammaproteobacteria bacterium | reverse complement strand
CTTCACAAACGATAAAGGCTAAATAAATAATTTACGAATATTTGGGAAATATTTTGGGCCAGAGTAAAAACTATGAATGTCCGTACTCGAACAGAATTTTACCGTCAGATAAATTTGTTTAATGTCGCTTTATGATTGAGTGCTGAATAATTACCCTCAGACTCTGACCGTCTCTTGTTGGCCCAGACTGTGTGAAAACTATTTTAGAAAATTGAAAGTGGTAAATCCCAGCCAATATATAACTAATAACGATGTTTTAGTGGAGATAGTTCTTGGTTATTAGTGAAAAACTACAAATATCTAGGGACGGAGTTTTTAAAATCCAAAATATTTTGAGTTTTCACACAGTCTGGGCCGTTAAACGTCCGTTGGATAATTCTGCTGTAAACAATTCAATCAAGGGTCGCTAACCCTTAGGCGACGTTCAGATGTGCTTTCCTGGGGAAGTTGAGTGGTCACGATTTGCTCATATTGATAAAGAGACAAGTATTGTGTTATTTTCTATGGGAACAATAATTTACATCTAAACATTAGATTTACTATTTAATACTATACGGATCGACGGGTACGTATAGTAACTGTTAAGGGTATAAAAAATGTCATTTACAAAACGCTTCCTTGAGCAAGAAGAATATAACGATCATTTAATAGCCGCACTTAGGCACTTAGATGAAAATGATATCCTTCCCGAAAATCAAATGCGTGGCATCGCTAGAACAATAATAAAAAAGCAAAGACCTGATAATCTAAACACAGAAGCACAAAGATGGGAGTTTTTTAACCATATAAAACCATTTCTAGAAAACATACTTTGTGAAAATAACGAATGCAACACTCAAATAGGCATTGATAATTTAGAGCAAGCATTTGACCACCAAGATCAATATGGTTTGCTGCTGTGCCCGGACTGTTTAATAAATAAAGGACGTGAAGAACATCATGCCAACAAAGATCCTTAACAAATCAATCAACTTGACTGGTGCAAAGGACACGCCGCCAGGTTAGCTCAAATGTTGAATGTCTGCTGTTGGCGGTGGGTTCAACCGGCCAATGCAACACATTACCGATAAATATCGGTATAGGTGTGTTGTTTATTGAATATTAGAATTACTCAGTCAAGGGAAATTTATAATAACGCTCATTAAGATACTGCATAACCTCCTGCTTTTCTACAATACCCCAGCCTAGGTTAAGCCAGTCTGCACGTTGTTTGACCCAGTTACCCACTTCTTTATAGTTTGTTGCTTTACGTTTGGCGCGTATGTAAACCGCACTTTCGTGACAACTCGTACAATGGTTTTCATAGAGCATTTGACCACGCGTGACTTCTGAAAACATTTTTGCTTCTGATGAAGGTGCAGCTGTATCGGATTGCTCATGCCCATTGTCGTATGGAACAGGTTTCACATCTTCATCAGCAGTAACACCAATAACAGCAATAGCTGGTTGATAGACTGTAACGAAATAGATAAAAATAACTAATGCTAATCTCATGATAGTTTCGGTTTTTGCGCTAAATATTCATTAATAAACTTTATAGCTGAGTATGTCCCATCCGGCAAGTAATTTTACAGCCAACCCTGGGTTATGTTTATTAAC
Organism: Gammaproteobacteria bacterium; assembly: GCA_013138755.1. GTDB lineage: Bacteria > Pseudomonadota > Gammaproteobacteria > SZUA-229 > SZUA-229. Next base: position 8,115 of record WTCC01000129.1, on the reverse strand, counting down.
TCCGGATGTGACTGTATGTCGTTAAAACTTTATGGACGGATTTCGAGACACCTCCAACAGATGCGATGGTTCAAACTTCCTCATAAGCTGACGCACGTGATTCATAGCTCACCTTCCGTCGCAACCCAAAGCAGACGCTCATCAATCTATAAAAAATCTTAATCCTTGTTTCACTGGTTTTATTATGATCAATATTGAGCTATATAAAAATTTCCATTTTAGATTGAAATATACTCAAGGGCAGGAATAAAAAATCGTCGAAAGCCTGACCGCACTCAAGTTCGGGTACGGTAGTTTTCATGAATAAGTTTGAGTGAGACTGTTGCTGGTATTTCATACTGCAAGCTCAATGGTATCGACAGTGTATGTCTGATTAAAAAGGCGCTCGCTTATTATTCAGGCAGAGTGTGACCAGATCATCAATGTTAGCAGTACCGGCGCACATCACGGTGTCAGCACCACCCCAGTAAAGGATGATACCGCCATTACCATCCTCGACTGCGCCGCAGCTGAAAACCACGTTGTGCACATAACCAGTAAGCTCCCAGGGATCTTCCGGTGTCAGTATCCATTCATCGCAGACACCAATGATTTTAGCCGGATTTGCCAGATCGTGTAATGCGACGCCGAGCCGGTAGACGGCGCCGTCCATGGTTTCGAACACACCGTGATAGATACACAGCCAGCCGTGTTCGGTGCGTATCGGGGTCGGACCGGGACCGATCTTGCTCTCATCCCAGTGATATGTCACCGGTTTCATCACCACTTCAGACTCACCCCAGTGAATCAGGTCGGGTGACCATGATAACCATACTGACCAAGGGCTGATCTCGGAATGCGGCCGATCGAGGCGGGCGTACCGACCGTTAAAGCGGCCGGGGAAAATCACCACGTTACGCATATCGGACTGTGAGATCAGTGACACGCGCTCAACGGATTCAAAGTCGCGGGTCTTTGCCAGCGCGATTCGCACACCGTGTTGCGAGTAGGCACTGTAAGTGATCAGGTAGTCGCCATCGATGCAGCAGATACGGGGGTCCTCGACACCGAAGGCTTCGTAGTCGGCAAACACGCCCTGTGTAGCCGGTACCATAAAAGGTTCTGGACGGACACTGAAGTTGAAACCGTCCTCACTGTCGGCGATGCCAATGATGGAACGGCCGTTGCGCAGATGACTGCGAAACAACATGATGATGCAGTCCTTATAGCGGCAGATGCCCGCATTGTGTACGGTTTCTACTGGGTAGGGGATGTCTTCCTTGGTCAGAATTGGATTGCCGGCGTGACGTTTGACGACAGGGTCGGTTTTGTAGAGCACGGGTTTAGCTGGCGCGGTCATAATCATCCTGCAGACGAATGATATCGTCCTCTCCAAAATAATCACCCATCTGCACTTCGACGATATTCAACTGGTTGTACCCGGGGTTAAAGATGCGGTGAACTTCGCCTTTCGGAATGTCCACAGACTGCCCGGTTTTGAGCAGGATTTCTTTATCGCCGACGGTGACCAGTGCTTCGCCGCTGACCACGGTCCAGTGTTCAGCGCGGCGCCGATGTTTCTGCAAGCTTAACCGTTCGCCCGGATTAATGATGAGTTCCTTAACATTGTGGTTCTTCTGTTTCAGCAGGTTTTGGTAGTGTCCCCACGGTCGGTAGTTTTCACGTTGCTGCAGGATTTGGTGATAGACCTCGACATACTGATGTGCCATGCGCTGGACACTAAAACGTTGTTCGACATCATGCCGGCAGGCGCTCCTTTCCAGAGTATTTGCTTCGTTTACAGCATGCACAGCAGCATCGATATCGTTCACGATGAACCCGGTTTTGCCATGTCGGATCAGCTCTGGCATCGAACCGCGGCCATGGGCGATGACCGGTGTGCCACAGGCCATGGACTCGATCACGCTAAGGCCAAACGGTTCATCGAAGTGGATCAGATGTAACATGGCCAACGCGCCGCCCATGACCTCTTGCCTTTTCTGGGGTCCAACCGAACCGATGTATTCTACGTTGACGTTATCTATATGCGGTTTAATCTGTTCTTCGAAATAACTTTCATCCTGGATAATGCCGGCGATAACGAGTCGTTTTCCGGCTCTGGCTGCGACCTCGATGGCATCATGCACGCCTTTGTCTGGATGGATACGACCGAGGAACAGCAGGTAGTCGCCAACTTCTGACTGGAAGCTGAACTGATCGAGGTCGATGCCATGATGGATGGTTGTTATGTAATCGAGCTCTGCTGACCGATCGGCCTCGCTGATGGCGACATAATAGGTGCTGTCATTGTGTTGTTTATAGACTGGCAAGATGGTATCTGAGGAAAAGCCATGGATGGTGGTGAGCATCGGCGTTTGTGTGAAACTGCTGTAGGTGAGCGGCAGGAAATCGTAATGGTTGTGGATCAGATCGAACTCATCAGCGTGTTTGAACAGCTCGGCGATGTGTAGACATTCCCAAACCTTGGGGTCGATATTAGGGTCTTCAGAATAGGGACGTTCACAGACCGAGACCAGCTTGCCGGAGGTGATGGAATCGCCGGTGGCAAACAGCGTAACCTCGATGCCCATCGAGACCAGCTGCTCGGTAAGCAAGCTGACAATATTTTCCCACGGCCCGTAATGGCGCGGCGGTGTGCGCCAGGATATCGGACTCAGCATTGCAATTTTCATGATGGCTCTACTAGCATGTTATCACCAGAGGTTGAAAATGTTCTCCATAACCAAACCACCTGTTTCAGGAACATTAATCTGACATGGAAGATTGGTCTACGTCAGGCAGTATACTGAATATGTAGACGTTTTTTTAATGTCAACTGTGGCATAACTATAACACTGACTATGGCTTTTAATGAAAGTAAAAACTGTGGTCAGAAATGAGAAAAATGCACTGTGTTATGCGAAACTAGTCTATATTGTAAGGTCTATAAGATAGTTAGCAACACATCTGGATACAACTATGGCAGAGTCAGAATCTACACTCCCCATTCTGCAGGCGCGACGCAAGCCTATCGTGATCAATGCGAATATTGGTCGCGTTATACTCCGTCCTTACATCCCGCCGACCGATGAGCGTATCCGTAATATCATCAACCGCGTGCTGGATATGGATGAGGAAGATGCCAGCGCATTGCTAATAAACATCATGCATGACTTTTCACACCGGCATCGTTATTTCAGGGAGGCTGTACTGCGTAACTTTGAGCGAGTTGTAAGCCATGTGCCTGACCTCGAGCAGTTGTCGGAAGATAACCGACTTTTGATCGGTAGTTATTTCACCGCAGAATATTCGGTTGAAGCAGCCGCCTTGTTTAATCCATCCATGGTGCAGGTGCCGAGTGATGAATCCGACCCGGAAGGCAGCTGTCGTTTCATCATGAGTTTCCGTGCTACTGGTGAGGGGCATATCTCGTCTATCGAGTTTCGCAGTGGTATCGTCGATGAAAACAACGATATCTATTTTGATGCGCTGAGCAACTATGTACGTACCCCGAAAGTCCATACTGATTCGAACTACGATATAGAACTGTTTCACCTGAAGCTAAAAGACATGAAAGTCGGTAAACGAGTGGCAGAATGGTTACTGGATGGCCTGCCGGATCAATTCACATTTAACGACCTGCAGGACAAGCTCGCCGAACACCATAATGGTTACAGGTTACGTGCACAGGATAAACTGCAGGCAATCGATAAAGCCATGTGGCTGGCCCGGTCCAACTATGAGATATTATTCCGGCCGGAGCACCAGATTTCCGAGCGGGTTATTTTTCCGGTTTCAGATTCAGAGAGAATGGGCATCGAAGACGCACGTTTTGTGCGTTTCGTCGACGATGACGGCACGGTGATCTACTACGCGACTTATACTGCATACAACGGTGAAACGATTTTGCCGCAGCTTATCGAGACCAATGATTTCCTCTCTTTCAAGATCAGTACCCTGTTTGGAAAACAGGCCTATGGTAAAGGTATGGCGTTATTTCCGAGAAAGATTGGCGGCCAGTACGTGATGCTGTCTCGTCAGGATGGTGAGAACAATGCCATCATGTTTTCTGACAACGTACACTTCTGGAACCAGGCCAGCCTCCTGCAAACGCCGACCTTTTCTTATGAGTTTTTTCAGATTGGCAATGGTGGCTCGCCTATCGAAACGGAACAAGGCTGGCTGGTCATCACACATGGTGTTGGGCCGATGCGGACCTATAGCCTAGGTATTCAATTGCTTGACCTGGATGACCCGACACGCATCATCAGCCGCATCGATGAGCCTATCCTGGTGCCCAATGATCATGACCGTGAAGGTTATGTGCCCAACGTGGTCTATAGTTGTGGTGCGATGATCTTTCAGGATGAGCTGATCATCCCATACGCATCGGCGGACGAGCGCTGCGGGGTGGCAACGATGCGGGTCTCGGAAGTTATGGCGAGGCTGTTAGCCGGTTGCTCGTAGCTGAGTGGTTGTAACGCTGTCGATACAAGCTGTCTTCGATGTACTGACCGTATCACGCTTCGCTGACTGCAGCTGGCGTCTTCTTTTCATCTTCCTGTGGAAGTGCTTTTCCAAGGTTACGTTGGCCGTACACCGCGAGCAGTGCCATTAGCCACGACAGGGAAGATTCTGCGCCCTGATTCTCATTCACGCCGTCTGCCTGCAGGCCATCCCGGCAACCGCCTGTGGCGTGGTCATATAATGGGAGTCGCAGATCGTTTTCACCCTGGTACCAGTTGAAGCAGCGATAGGCATTGCTGAGCCACTGTTCGACGTGAGTAGTGTTAAATGCTTCCAGGCAGGCATCGATCATGGCTGCGGCTTCCACAGGCTGTTGATCGAAACGAGCTTTTTCACCACCTTTTTCATACCAGCCGTGATTGCCGATAGCCACGAAGTGATTGCCACATTTATCGATCTGGGTTTCTGTTAACCACGACAGTGTTTCCAGACCGGTGTTCAGCATCTTCTGGTCACAAAACCGCTGGCCGGACAATAATAGAGCATGTGGCAGGCGGGCGTTATCGTAGCTCAGCATGGTTTCGAACCACGGCCAGTCATCACTGGCGACGGCGTCGAACCAGTTCGTGAGTTTAGTAGAGAGTTGCAGGCACGTTTTTTCTGCCACCGTGTCTTCCGGGTTGCTGCACAGGTAGGCGTGGATGCCGATAATGGTAAAGGCTACTGCCCTCGGTGAAGTGAAGGTTTCGGAAGAGTTCAATGCACGTCTGAACAGGTCGGTCGCGAGGCTAACGTGACCCGGATTTTTACCCAATGCAACCGCTTTGCCTAGACCCCAGATGGCTCGGCCATGCGAGTCTTCAGAGCCGGTCTGTTCCAGCCAGCTGCGCTCGTACGACATGAAATTCCGGAAACGCGAAGTCTCGTTATTGAACGCATGTTCCAGAAAGCTGAGGTAGACAGAAGCCAGCTCGTTCAGTGAATTATCCTGTGGTTGCAGGTTCTGCAGTTTGACTGCAACGATCAGGGCACGAGCGTTATCATCGACGCAATAGCCGTGTTCGCGGTCAGGGACAGTATATTTGCAGTGCTGCAGGATGCCTGCACCATCGGTCAGACGCCGCAGGTGATCCAGTTTTATTTCTGGTAATACCTGCTGGCGCAGGTCGAGGGTGTCCGGTCCCTGTCGTGGAATGGTGTTGCGCAAGCGGTGTTGTCTGGCATTGGCAAACGTTTCCAGGTAACCTCGACCGACTTCTCGCCAGATCATTTTTCGCCCGTATTTATAGGCTTTTAACTGGATGCTGCGAAGCTTGTCGGGATGACTGAGCAGGTCGTTGATCTCGCGGCCAAGCTGTTGCTGGTTGCGGAACGGAAACAGTCTGCCACGACCATCATCGAGTAATTCCTGTGCGTGCCAGTAGGGTGTCGATACTACCGCCTTGCCCATACCGAGCGCATAAGCCAGCGTGCCGGATACGATCTGCGCTTCGTTCAGGTAAGGGGTGATGTAGATGTCTGCTGCACCGATAAACTCGGGCAGCTCTTCTTCGGAGATAAAACGGTCGTGAAAAATAACGTGATCGTCAACGCCCAGCCGTTTCGCCAGCATGTGTAGTCCGAGGCGGTAGTCTTCCCCCTGTTCGGCTTTAAGGTGCGGGTGAGTGGCACCTACTACCATGTAGATGACATCGTGGTGTTTTTTTATGATCTGTGGCAGGGCCTTGATCACAGTTTCGATACCTTTGCCCGGTGAGAGCAGGCCGAAGGTCAGTAACACCTGCTTGTCAGCGATATCGAACTTGCCTTTGTAACTAGCAGACGGCAGCAGGGGAACATCCGGGATGCCATGGTGAATAAGTGCAATCTTTTCTGCAGGAACCTGGTAGATATTACGTAAGAACTCGATCGAACGTTCACTCATTACCACCAGGCGGTCAGAAAGTTCGGCCAGCTGGGTGATAATGTAGTGTTCTTCCTCAGTAGGTTTTTCCAGGATGGTGTGCAGGGTGGTGACCACCGGCATCTTGAGCTCACGTAATAATTCGAGGATAAAGCTGCCGCGATGGCCGCCGAATATGCCGTATTCATGCTCCAGGCAAACGATATCCACATTGCTGTGGTTGAGTTGCTCACTGGCCAGGCAATATTCGTTCAGGCTCTCCTGATTGATCTGCAGCCGGACCTGTGGTGGGTAATCGTATCCCTGTTTTCTGTCGTTCATCGCCACTGCCCAGCAGTCGGTGTCGGGTGCATTCTGTGCGATAGCTTCGAGCAGGTGGGTGGTGAAGGTGGCAAGGCCACATAGTCTGGGCAGATAGTTGCCGATGAAGGCAATAGATTTGCCTTTTTTGCTATCTGTCGATAGATTGATTGTGTTAACAGTATCCATTTTATTAGTGCTGGCCGTTGCTCCTTTTTTGGCTTATTGCAACTAGTAATTGCTGCCGTTAGGCATGATTCTTAATGGCAAGTTCCATGAGGTTTCGGGGCAGTGGTATCGGTCTAAAAAACCTGCCGTTGCGGGTATGAAACCGGACACGGTCTACCTTTTGTTTTGCTTCGAAAAACAGGGAGCGGGATTAGATAACCAAGTTACTGGATCAATAATACTATATGGAACTGTGAACTGGTAGTAATTTAAGGTTTAAATGATAAAGTAGTTTTGTTTAGTGTGATCAAAAAAGAGATGTGACCGATAAGTGAGCATTGAATTACTTTTCAATTAGTGCTTCCATGGTTCCGGTTCCCGCCGCCGTATGGCTCTTCGGTTCAGGGCTTTTAGAAAAATTCGGGGTGGCTAGACGCAAGAAAGCATAACGATTAAATGTTAATCAATAAAGGCTCCTTCGGGAGCTGTTTTTGTTTGTGCTGAATGATTGCTGTTGGTTGGTAAGCGACCATTGGATTAGTTCGGTATCAAGAGTTTCATCAAAGGTCGCTAATGATCATATCGAACGTTCAATGAGATTCAATCGTACACATTAAACCGGACGCGCTGAAGCCGATAATTAGAACATCTGTTTGAACAGTTTTGTTTGGCATATTACTGAGATTATAAATCACACCCCCTGTAGCGTATACTTGCAAGGATATACAAAAATCTATGGAGGTGTGAAGATGAGTAACTATACACATATTCTGATGGCTGTTGATTTTGATAAATCAGGTGAACAGATTTTAGCTAAGGCTCTTGATATTGCGGAACTCAATAATGCGAAGCTCAGTATGTTACATGTGGTTGAATACACGCCTCCGGTTGATTACGCAAATGATCCTATGACAATCAATTGGGATATCAACGATAATGAAATGCTGGAACAGGCCAAGAAATCACTACAAAAATTCAGTAAACAACACAGCTTGAAAAATGTCGATTTGAGTGTTGAATTTGGCCGGCCTAAACATGTCATCTCTCAATTCGTCAAAGACCATGTGTGTGACCTTGTGATAATTGGGTCACATGGACGTCACGGCATAAGTTTGCTCTTAGGCTCAACCGCCAGCGCTGTACTGCATGCAATGCCCTGCGATATACTGACTTTAAAAATGGAAGATTAAATTTATTTAATAAAGAACAGATATTTGTAATCAGAGTAAGAACTCTTTATGGTCTGCTCATGGCCCAGACTGTGTGAAAACTCAAAATATTTTGGATTTTAAAAACTC
>WTCC01000104.1 GCA_013138755.1 Gammaproteobacteria bacterium | reverse complement strand
GTTTCGATCCACTCTGAGATAGCGATAAATTTCAAAAATTCTTCATCTACCATCGGCTCGCTGATGTAATAACCCTGTATTGTTTCTACGCCACGTTGATCTAAAAATTCAAACTGCTCCTTGGTTTCAACGCCTTCGCCGATAACGATTAAACCCAGACTATGAGCCATGGCAATAATTGCCTCGCATAAAGCAGAATCATCGCGATCCTCACCGATACCAGAGATAAATGCTTTATCGATCTTCAATACATCAAATGGGAATCGTTTCAAATAACTTAATGAGGAATACCCCGTACCGAAGTCATCTATCGATAAGCGAATACCCATCTCTTTAAACTGATTTAACAGCTGGACGACATGCGGCACATCTTTCATCAACAGGCGTTCTGTGATCTCAAGTTCAATGCATGAACCCGGCAGCTCATATTTAGCCAGAGCATCTGAAATATTTTTAACGATATCTTTTCCTCTAAACTGACGACTGGATAAATTAATAGCCATATAAAAATCAGCATGATCCGTCTGTTGTCGCCACTTCTTAAGATTAGCAAGTGCAGTGTCCAGCACCCAATCACCAATTTCTACGATCAGACCACTTTCCTCAGCCAGCGGTACAAACTCTTCAGGTGAGATCTCACCTAATTCTTCATCATCCCATCGTATCAATGCTTCTGCACCGACGATAGATTGTGTTTTCGAATCCATTAGAGCCTGGTATTTCAGATAAAAATCACCACCCTCCAGAGCGTGCCGTAACTTATTATCTATTTCCACACGCTTCATTACCACATCACCCATTTCTGGCGTGAAAATCTCATAGGTATTACGGCCTTTGCGTTTACTCCTGTACATTGCGGTGTCTGCATTTCTCAGTAACACGTGCGGGTCATCACCATCCTGCGGGAAGATTGCTATGCCGACACTCGCCGTCACAGAAAACTCCATCTCCTGTATCACACAGGGCTTTGCCACTCTCTGCAATATGTCTTCTGCCTTATGTCTGACAATATCTTCGAAAGTAACGGTCTGCCCTTCATGACCTTCATCGATTTCAAGGAACATGATTAAAAACTCATCGCCGCCAAGTCGAGCAACGGTATCAAAGTCTCGTACACAGGCTCTAAGCCTGCCGGCCATATAACGTAAAAATTCATCGCCAGCACTATGACCCAAGGTGTCATTGATATTTTTAAAATGATCAAAGTCCATATACAACAGAGCAATTTTTTTGTTTTCTCTGATGGCATTAGCAATCGCTTGCTGGATACGATCGTAAGCCAATGTACGGTTCGGCAGGTCAGTCAGTTTATCGTAGCTAGCCTGATACAACAGACGCTCTTCATAATCCTTACGCAGAGAGATATCTTCTTTGATCGCAAGGTAATGTGTACTCTGGTTTTCCTGGTTCTTGATCGGAGAAACGGTGACGTTCTCCCAGAAAAGGTCACCGTTTTTCTTTTTATTATAAAGTTCACCACTCCATGACTGACCTGAGACGATTGCATTCCACATATTTTTAAACTGTACTTCAGGCGTATGACCAGATTTCAAGATACGAGGATTCTGTCCCAGTAAGTCTTCCTCTGTATATCCTGTAATCTTACAGAGCTGAGGGTTAACATACTCTATTCGCCCATCAAGGTCGGTGATCATCACGGAGACCGGGCTCTGCTCGATAGCCTGTGATAATTTATTTAAATTTTCTGCTGTCAGCTTGTGGTTGCCAACCTCGTCCTCCAGATCGACAATCAGATCATTAACGCTGTCCGTCATCTCATTAAAAGCATGCGCCAGACTTCCTATTTCATCATTAGCCTCAATATTCGCTTTCGCTTGAAGATCACCCTCTCCAATTTTCTTAACAACTAACGTTAAACGCTTAATAGGTCCCAGCAATAATTGCGTCGCAACCATCACGATCAAGACAACAATAAATACGATGATAATCACTAAGATCAAGGCATTCTGCGTTTGCGCCACCACTGGCTCTATAAACACACTCTGTGGCAGGGAGACGATAATCGTCCAGGGGGCGGTATCCAACTTAACCACTGCTGAAGAAAATACCGCAACACCTAGCCCGTAAAACTGAGTCTCCGTAATCGGCGAACTCACACTGGCTGACTGAATTTTCTTATTCCATTCTGATTTTTCAACATATGCCATCGATGCGTTTTTAGGTACGCGTTTGTCACCGATTAATTTCCACAATGCCTTTTTACTTTCGACCGCAGCTAAAGTGTATTTCAGGTTACTCCGACGACCATGTACCAGGCGAAGATTATTTTCATCCAGTAAAGTGGCAAATGAGCCCTGACCAACCATGCCCTTTGTTCGATTAAACAGCGAAGTAAGAATCGAAGCATCATACTTTGCACGCAAAACACCGATCAACTTTCCTGAAAGATCGTTTATCGCACTACTGAATATGATGACAGGTTGAGGCTCATCAAATATGATAGGTGACCGATAGGTCGCTAACTTGCTATTTGCCGCCAATTTACTGAAATATTTTTGCTTACTTTCATCGATACCTATATTTTCCGAAACGGTATCAAGGATATTGATACCTTCGGTGTTTAAGATAGCGTATGAAGTAATAATCTCGTTCTGCCTGGATTTAAGCGCACGCAGAATCTCTAATAAGGCCTGACGATTGAACGGCGGAGCTGCTTTGCGCGTAATGAACAGATTAATTGCTTGCTGGTTAGCCTCAGTTTTCAAAAATAATGAATTCTGGCGATTAAATTGATCGATACGAGTAGCGTAATTTCTCGCCGCTGAGATCAAGGCTTTGTTTGCACCTTCCGACAGATTCTTGCTCATGATATAACCATCGAGCACCGCTAGAATAGTCAATGACGATAACACGATCAGAAGAAACGCAGTAACAAGCTTGGCACGCAGAGTATATTGACGCGCAATGAAGATACCGATGACCAGCAGCAGAACACCGCCGATGACCAGACCGGCAGCAATTTCTAATAACACGCTTCTATGCCCCGTTGTAGTCCATTAGCTTGAGAGTGATGCATCATGATTTAATTATAATGTAATCAAACAAACCTTTATACTTAATTAGGATAGTGTTACCACAGTTAATATTCATTCTTATCGCCTTGCACCTGATTACTACCAGACCAAATGACCGAACAACGAACAAATAATTCTAAAAAAACCGTCCATTTTGGCAACTGGCCATCACCTATTTCTGCAGAGCTGATAGCCGGTGACAGCATATCAATCGACGAAGCCAGACAAACCAAACATTCTATTTATTACATAGAACGTAGACCAACAGAGAATGGACGCTGCGTCATTGTCCAACGATCGAATAACAAGACCGTTGATATCTTACCCGCACCCTATAGTGCACGCTCTCGTGTACATGAATATGGTGGCGGCAGCTTCTACGCAGATGATAACCTGATTTTCTTCATCAACGATAGTGATCAGGATATCTATCTCATCGAAAATGCTCAGGTTACCCGTATCACCGAAAATAAAAAAATGCGTTACGCTGATTTCAGTTATGACAAACACCACAAGCGGCTAATATCAATCTGTGAAGTTCACGACAAAAACAATGTAACAAACTCTATCGTCAGCATTGATGTCGCCGACGGAAGTCACACAACCCTTGTTGAGGGAAATGATTTTTATGCGAGCCCCAGATTAAACTCATCCGCCACACAACTGTGCTGGCAAACATGGAACCACCCAAATATGCCCTGGGATGGTAATCAATTATGGCTGGCCAATATTGATAACAATGCTATTCTAACCCAACAGAAACATATCGCCGGTGACAACAATACATCGATATTTCAGCCACAATGGTCACCTGATGACATATTGTATTATATTTCGGATAAGACTGGCTGGTGGCATCTTTACCGCCACGATCACTCCAGCACTATCGACAAAGCGGAACAACTCACAGATGGCGATAAAGAATTTGGTCTGCCACAGTGGGTATTCGCACAATCCAGTTATGCCTTTATAAGCGATGCCCAACTCATTTGCTGTTACCAGAAGAACAGTATAAAAACGCTAGCAACACTATCGCTATCGAACAGACCAAAATTGACAGACCTAACCTCCGCCTGGCAAGAATTTGATTCGATAACCGCTAAGAACAATAAAGTTTGTTTTATAGCTTCATCAAGTCAAAGTTTTCCGCAATTGATGTCCGTAACACTAGACACAGAAAACCCTTCCTTAAAACAGGCATCAGTTATTAAAACGACCTGCAAGATCTCACTTCCCGCTGTGAATTATTCTCAGGCTGAAACCATTAAATTTAAAAACCGACATGATAAACCTGTATTTGCAAATTATTACGCACCAACCAACCCTGACTACCAGGCTAAGCAAAACGAAAAACCGCCACTGATTGTCATTTCTCACGGCGGACCCACCGGCCAGACTAGTACAGGTCTTGATCCAAAAAAACAATTCTGGACCTCTCGCGGTTTTGCACTACTCGACGTTAACTACAGCGGCAGCACTGGATATGGCAAAGAATATCGTGAACGCCTCACTGGCAGATGGGGCATACTCGACGTGGAAGATTGTTGTGATGCCGCACTACAGGCCGTCGCAACCGGGCTTGCTGATAAAGATCAATTAATCATCCGCGGCAGCAGTGCAGGTGGTTATACGGTTTTATCAGCACTGACTTTCCAGAAAGTATTTTCTGCCGGTGCAAGCTACTATGGCATATCAGAATTAACCAGTCTCGCTAGTGATACGCATAAATTCGAATCACGCTACTTAGACAAACTCATCGGCCCCTACCCTGAAGCCAAAGCCTTATACGAACAACGCTCACCGATCAACAGCGCCGATCAATTAGACTGCCCTGTTATTTTTTTTCAGGGGATAGAAGATAAAGTTGTGCCAAAAGAACAGGCTGAAGAAATGTTTCATCTATTAAGTAAAAAAGGCGTAGCGGTAGCGGCGCAATATTACGCAGGTGAGCAACATGGCTTCAGAAAAGCTACGACGATTATAGAATCACTAGAAAACGAATTAAATTTTTATCGATTGATTTTTAACCTGTGCCCGGCTGAGGAAATAACTTTTTCCGGTGATATCCAGATGAATAACATCTAAAAATAATTGACCGTGAACGTACCATCGTCCTGTTTGAAGATGTCCCCATAATGGGTCTCGTAGTCTCCCTGTTTTTTATCCTTATAATAAAGCTTTAAGGTTTCACTTATCACCTGAAACGCCAACGCCTGCCAGGGAATTTCTTCTTCTTTTAACAGAGAGGTTTCAAGACTTTCGATTCCCGGACTGGCCTCTCCGTTCACCAGGTCACCGCGATACATCGTATAAACCTGATTGATATGCGCGATGCTGAACACGCAGAACAGCTGCATATTCTCAACCTGCGCATTCGCTTCTTCTGCCGTCTCTCTCGCTGCGCCCTGCATGTTAGTTTCACTGTTTTCCATGAACCCTGCTGGCAACGTCCATAGACCAATTCGTGGCTCTATTGCCCGCTTACATAACAAGATCTTTTCATTCCACTCTGCTATACAACCTGTCACTATCTTTGGATTCTCGTAGTGAATTATCTGACAGCTATCACAGACGTATCGGTGCCTATTGTCACCAGCTGGTATCACCAGGCTAACCTTCTCCCCACAATCTGAACAATAATTCACACAACACCTCTTAATCTTTATTAGTGAACTTCCCGCCCGCAGGATTAGCGCTCGGCGGCGGTACGATATTTATTAGCAGTTTGCTCGATGCAATCATGGGCGCGTGGGCATCAAGCATGATAGGCGTCAATGTGAAAAACACTCAGATACCACGATTTGATGTCCGTATTGAAAAAGGCGAAATCTTATTGATGGTTGATGCACCTAAACCAAAAACAGATGCCATTAATGCGATGATTTATCACCTACACCCTAAGGCGCAACTTGCCGGAACTGAGCCTCATATTCCTGCATTCCCATAATCGATGTATTCGCAATACTGATTCCAGATGTTCTTAAGCAAGAATATCTGGAATCAGTGCATTCTCTACCTTCGAGATTGTGTCTTTTATCATTAATTTACGTTTCTTAAACCGCTTGAGCTGCAGCTCTTCAACATCGGGTGACAGCAACAAACGATTGATAACATCATCAAGATCGCGATGCTCTTGCTTCAATTCGAAGAGACGCTCTTCCAATCTATGTATTTCTTCATCTGTTAGTGGCTGTCTCATGCTATCTCAACAATAAATCAATAATTAACACGCCCAGTTAGTTTCTTTCGTCAGGGCTTCAATAGTTACTACTCAAGCCTATTCATAATACCGCAAAATATCACTTGCATTCATTTTTTATAGTATTATAATTCGAGACATGTCGAACTATAAAACGATGGATTCTGATCAGCTTGTTGATATATTTAAAGCGCTGGCAAATTGCCACCGTCTTGAAATCTATAACATACTGACGAATTGCTGTGAGCCTGGTACCCGTTGTTCGAGTGATGAGATATTCAGCTGTTGCGTAGGTGACCTGGATTCCCAACTGGATATTGCCGCGTCTACGCTATCGCACCATTTAAAAGAACTCCACCGCGCTGATTTAATTCACATGAAACGTGAAGGCAAACAAGTTTTTTGCTCGATAAATACTGACATGATGAAACAGCTACAACATCTTTTTTCATAAACACGAATGAGTACTGATTATGGACCAAAAACAAGCCGATGAAATACGCCAAAATGTGCGAGAAAGTTATTCACAGGTTGCTGAATCAAGTAACAGCGGCGACAGCTGTGGCACAGAATCGAGTTGTTGTGGCGTTTCTGACGATGCGGCGATTAACACACTGGTTTCAACTCGCTTAGGTTACAGCGACAACGACCTGAAAAATGTACCTGAAGGCGCTGATATGGGTCTGGGCTGCGGCAACCCCAGGGCTATCGCTGGCATACAAACAGGAGAAACCATTCTAGATCTTGGCAGCGGCGGCGGGTTTGACTGCTTCCTTGCTGCAGCCGAAACAGGTGAAACCGGGCTGGTTATTGGTATCGATATGACACCTACGATGATATCGAAAGCGCGTAACAACGCGGTCAAAGGAAAATACCATCACGTTGAATTCAGGTTAGGCGAAATCGAACACATGCCTGTTGCTAATGATAGTGTCGACGTCATCATATCTAACTGCGTCATCAATTTATCCCCCGACAAAAAACAGGTTTTCAGTGAAGCGTTTCGTGTATTGAAACCCGGCGGTCGTCTGGCGATTTCCGATGTTGTTGCCAGCACCGAACTACCTGAAGAGATCAGAAATGATCTGGCCTTATACTCCGGCTGCATGGCTGGTGCGTCACAGATAACAGAACTACAAACCATCCTTGAAAAAAATGGTTTCGAAAAGATCAAAATCGCACCGAAAGATGAATCGAAAGACTTTATAAAAGACTGGGCGCCAGGTCGCGG
>WTCC01000083.1 GCA_013138755.1 Gammaproteobacteria bacterium | reverse complement strand
ATGCTTTAAAGGTTACAATGCCACGCATGTTGCAAGCAATCAATCTCAGTGTCAGACGTGGCGTAAAACTACTATTCGAAAACACTAATTTTCAAATCCACCCTGGACAAAAAGTAGGCCTAACAGGCGCTAACGGCACTGGAAAATCCAGCCTGTTTTCTTTAATTCAAAACGACCTACATTCGGATGTCGGCGACTGCATCTATCCCGACAACTGGATCATCGCGCATGTTGCTCAAGAGATACCCGATGGTGAGAAAAAAGCAATCGATTTTGTTTTAGATGGCGATACCGAATTGAGAGATATTCAACATCAGATAAAAAAAGCAGAACATAATGATGATGGCATCTTGCTGGCCAACCTACACACCCAACTCGACAATATTAACGGTTACACTGCGAACGCTCGCGCTAGTCAGCTATTAGCCGGCCTAGGTTTTCAGCAAAGCGATGCTACACGCAGCATCAATGAATTTTCTGGCGGTTGGCGCATGCGCCTCAACCTAGGCAGAGCTCTGATGTGTCGATCAGATTTATTACTGCTCGACGAACCTACTAATCATCTTGATTTAGACACTATCATCTGGCTTGAAGTCTGGCTGTCGGCATATCGTGGAACACTATTACTGATCTCTCACGATCGTGATTTTTTAAATAATATCTGTACTCACATCGCACATCTGGAACATAAGAGCATACAACTATACACTGGAAACTATACCGCTTTCGAGCGCATACGCTCAGAACGTCTAGCCAATCAACAATCAGAATATCTAAAACAGCAACGCAACATCGCTCACATAGAATCCTACATCGCACGTTTTCGCGCACAGGCTACTAAGGCAAAACAGGCACAGAGCAGACTTAAAGCATTAGAGCGTATGCAGACTATTGGGCCCGCCCATGTAGACTCACCATTCCATTTTTCTTTATTTGAACCAGAAAAAATGCCAAATAGTCTGTTGACCATGGAAGATGTCGATGCTGGTTACGGTGATATAAAAATATTAAACAAAGTTAATTTTCAGTTATTACCTGGGGATCGTATAGGTTTACTCGGGCCTAATGGTGCCGGAAAATCAACCTTCATTAAAGTTCTGGCTAATGAACTGACAATATCGAAAGGCGAATTTCGTTTAGCAAAGGAAACCAAAATTGGTTACTTTGCCCAACATCAGTTAGAACAACTACATGACGAACACACCCCTATCGAACACCTGCAGCAATTAGATAAAAATGCACGTGAAACCGACTTAAGAAATTACCTGGGTCGATTTGGCTTTTCCAATGACATGGCGTTATCCAATATAAAAATCTTTTCTGGTGGAGAAAAATCTCGACTGGTTCTGGCAATGCTCATCTATCAGAAACCAAACTTACTCCTACTCGACGAACCTACCAATCATCTCGACCTCGAAATGCGTGAGGCTTTAGCTGAAGCCTTACAAAACTTCTCTGGTGCTATGGTTATCGTCTCACATGACAGGCACTTACTGAACGTTACCTGTGACAAGTTACTATTAGTCGACAAACAAACCGTCAGTGAATTTCCTTTAGGCCTGGACGACTATCCAAAATGGCTCAGTGACCATAACAGCCGTATAAGCATCTCTAACTCACCAGAAGAAACAAGATCAAGTCCATCAAATAATATTTCCAACAAAGAAAGGAAACAGTTAGAGGCAAAACAAAGACAAAAAACCGCACCGTTAAGAAAAAAAGTGAAACAACTCGAAGACGTCATCGAACAACAATCAAAAAAAATAGCAGAGATTAATCTACAGTTGGCAGATAACGATATCTACTCAGATGCGAACAAAAATAAACTACAACAACTGATGATAGAAAGATCTGAGCTAGAAAAATTACATGACAATGCTGAACTGGAATGGCTTGATATCCATGAAGAACTCGAACAACTGAGCTAGCTTGAACCAGATCAGCAAAGATAAAATTAAATTACCCTACCTTGCCTAATCTCACAGAAGGCTAGCTGTACACCTTGACGTCTCTCACGACAATACAATCGAACCTCTCATTTTATAAGCGCGACAGATTACCCGGTGTTCCTCATCAGCTCTCTCCTTGATGGATCAAACACACTCTCACCGATACATACAGAAGCTTTATGATCGATACGATTTCATTTTTTGTTCTGTATCGTCGTAACACATAATAATATCTTTAACGATGTCACTACGTACTATATCCTGATAATCGAACTCATGGACGTAGACACCCTTAACCTGGTGGACGCGTTTAATCGCATCATGCAGCCCTGAGTAACACCGTATATCTTTTTGGCTGAGATCGCCGTTAATAACCACTGTCGATTGCATACCGATACGCGTCATAAACATTTTCATATCATCTGGAGTACAATTCTGTGCTTCATCGAGCACAACAAATGCGCGGTTAAATGTTTTCCCTCGCATATAGGCAAGCGGCTCCACAGTAATATTTCCGTTTTTCAAAGCACATTCAATGACCCCTTTACCGGCATTGCTGATCAAACAAGACTTAAACGCACTGAAATAAGGATCGAATTTTTCGTCTAGGTTTCCAGGCAAAAAACCCATGCTGTTGCCTGATTCTACCGCTGGCCTGGTGAATATTATCCTATCGATATCACCCGCCACCAATGCCTGCGCTGCCATCGCAGCAGTACAATAGCTCTTGCCGGTGCCGGCAGGCCCCAGACCAAAGATCAATGTATGTGTTTTGATTGACGACATAAACAAGTCTTGTGCTTTGTTTTTTGCCTGAATCGGTTTCGGTGATGAAGCGTTTGTTTTGTAGGGAGAGTAAGGAGTGGGTAAATCTTTGTGCGGAGGGGAGTGGAAATCGATGACTACGTTATCTTCCGAAAAGTAATCTGATTTATGTAATTTATTTTTTTGCCTTTGCGATCGACCATGCTTTCTCGACATGCATACACCTCGGAAGTTGGTTAATAAACTTATAAATAAATTGATTTCAATTAATACTGTACTTCTAAACCTCTTTTATATTACCTGCAACTATTAATACATAATTACAATATGGATGCAAATCATTTTTTAATTATTTTTAATTTTATCATCAAAAGAAAATCAAGTATCAGTATCCCTATTGTCGTTTTATACTAAGATTGTCAGATGGGAGAAGAAATACAATACAGCCACTTCAAACAGTCAGACTATCTGCAGTTTTCTTCCCGACTAGAAGAAGAAACTGCGTTACTAAAAAGTTGGTTTGATGAACACCGCTTTTCTACTGCCAAATTAACGGCAGGCTACGAACTTGAAGCCTGGTTAATCGATCAGACAGGTAAACCATCAGCAATCAATGAAGCTTACCTAGACAAAGCAAACAACCCTCTATTGAGCCCTGAGCTAGCTAAATTTAACGTTGAGCTTAATGTTGACCCCGCGCTTTTAACCGGTAATGTTTTGTCTGAATTTGAACATGAGCTGGACAACCTCTGGCAACAATGCGTCTCCACAGCCCAATCACTGGATAGCGATATACTCGGCATCGGAATTTTACCCACCCTGGAAGACAGCGATTTAACACTGCAAAATATTTCCCTACTTGACCGATATAAAGCTTTAAATGAACAAGTGTTACGCCAACGTAAAGGCATCGAAATTGAATTAAATATCAATGGCGATGAGCATCTACAAGTCAGCCACAAAGATGTGATGCTCGAAGCCGCCGCCACTTCTTTACAGATTCATATCCAGGTACCTGAAGATGTAGCCAACCGTTATTACAATGCTTCGATCCTACTATCTGCCCCCATGGTAGCCATCAGTGCGAACTCACCCTGTTTATTTGGTCGACGCTTATGGCAGGAAACACGCATCCCCCTCTTTGAACAAGCAGTTCCTACTGGGGGTTATGGCGGAGCGTCTACAGGTCCGGTGCATCGAGTTAGTTTCGGTTCTGATTATGTACGAGATTCACTGTTTGAATGTTTCCATGAAAATCTGGAGCACTTCCCCATCCTCCTCCCAGTTCACTATCATACGGCAGTAGACGATGTAAGACATCTACGACTACATAATGGAACTATCTGGCGATGGAATAGACCGTTAATTGGATTTGATACTGATAACACGCCACACCTGCGTATCGAACATCGCGTGTGCGCTGCTGCGCCAACCACTATAGATAATATTGCCAATATCGCCTTTTACTACGGCCTCGTTCATCACTACGCCACTACTGATAACCCTCCTGAGAGTCATATTACTTTTGCAGACGCAAAACACGACTTTTATCGCGCCGCCCAACTCGGTCTAAAACATAAAACCAATTGGCTCGATACAAATACCTGTACACTACAATCAATTGTTCTCGACAGATTATTAGACGATGCAGAAAGTGGTTTATACAAACTAGGTATTAATCAACATGATAGTCAGCGATATCTTTCTGTTATCAAACAGCGTGTCACGCAAAATAGAACCGGCAGTCAGTGGCAACTAAATTTTCTTAACACACATAACGACGATAGAACTTTGCTGACGCAAACCTATCTAAAAAATCAGACATCAGGCCAGCCAGTACACGAATGGGACTTTGAGACAACATCATGTTAAATGAGATGAACCATGTACCAGAAGAGTTACTTACCGCTAAGGCGGAAGATCTTCTCGACATACTAAAGGCGCCTACTCTCATTCATCTTGAAGGGGTCAACCCCCAGCCTTTATTTATCTGTACTTTATTACATGGCAATGAAACAACCGGGTTCTACGCTATTCAGCAATTGTTAAAAGAATACAAAGAAAAAACATTACCTCGCGCCATCTCCATATTTATCGGCAACATCACAGCAGCAAAAGAAGGGCAACGACGCCTGGATAGTCAGGACGATTACAACCGCATCTGGCCAGGCAGTCACCACAGTGATTCTGCCGAAAAAGATATGATGCAGATCGTCACCAGTATCATGGAAAAAAAGAAACCGTTTGCCAGCATTGATATACACAATAATACAGGCAAGAATCCACATTATGGCTGCATTAATATACTCAACCCTCATGGTCTGGTACTGGCTTCGAAATTCAGTGATATCGCTGTTTATTTCACAGATCCAAAGGGTGTGCAATCATCAGCATTTTCTGATTTTTGCCCGGCTATTGTTCTCGAATGTGGGCAAGCGAGTGATAAATCAGGTGAAGACCATGCGCTTTCTTATCTGGAAAATATCTTACAACTTGAGGAACTATCTGCGCACGACAGTAACAACCTGAAGCTCTATCACACCATTGCAAGAGTCACCATTCCTCAGACTGTCACTATCGGGGACATCACTCTAAATGAACTGCTAGAAGAAAAAAACTTCCACCGCATTCCACCCGGTGCAGAATTCGCTACTGCACTCTCCGACAAAGAAAAGTTAATCGTTGTTAATAGCGAGAGCAGCGAAGATATCACAAAAGAATATATAGAAAGAGTTGGCGATAAATTGATCTTTAAAAAACCCATCACGCTATCCATGTTCACCACGGATGAAACAGCAATAAGACAGGATTGCATCTGTTACTTCATGGAAGCACTACATATCGGCTAAACTAATCTTGTTTAAACGCCAGTCGTCCACTCCCTAAAAACATCACAGCCAGCGCCGTTAACAAATAAAACATTTGTAACTCTACTGCCCAGCCGCCGTGTTCCGTCAAACTAAAAAAATCACCACTGTGAGCTAAAAACATGGCCATTGCCATATTAATCGCGATCAATAAACCACCTAACCTTGCTTGATAGCCGACAATAACCATCAGCGGGGCAACCACCTCACCGATAAAAACCCCATACACTAAGACAGCCGGAAACCCGTTTGCGGTTAACAACCCACTGATAAAATCGAGTGATCCCGTGTGCATGATTTTCGCTAAACCATGAAACAACATCAAACCACCGACGCACAATCGAAGGATCAAACGACCTGTATCTGGGCTTAGGGAAGATAAAAACATAATGCGTGCTCCGCAGTAAAATTATGATCAAATGTACAGCTCAATACTAATCAAAAATTAATTCAAATCAACTGCATACTCACGAAGCTTCTCAAACGGCACTACTTCAAGCGCTCGCTTGTGCGTTCTCATCAGATACACTCTTGGTGCTTTTCCATCTTCAAAGGCCTCAAGCCATCTTGCAGCACACAAACACCAGCCATCACCTGGTTTTACTCCTTCAAAGCCAAATTCAGGCATAGGTATTGATAGATCATTGCCTTTAAAGCGTGAGTATTCTAAAAACTCCTGTGAAGCCTGTATGCAGACCGTGTGTGAACCAACATCTTCATCACAGGTATTACATTTCCCATCACGATAAAATCCCGTTAATGGTTGCTCACTGCAAGTCTGCAATGGTTCTCCCAGCACATTAATCTCTTCATCTTGTTGCATAAATTTCTCTCTAAAAAAATATCTGGCTGAAAGATCTCAAGAAAAACATGTTTCTATTGATAGTAAATGTTAATAATTATCTTTTATATCACACAATAGTTACATTTAATTTTTTTAACACCAATTTTTACTTAATGTAGGCTATGATTGGTACACCTAAATGTACAAAAATAAAAATATCATGAATAATGTCAGCCTACTCCTACCAAAAAATCGTCGCCCTGTATGGTCACCTGTACTAGAAACTGCTGACGAAGAACTTACTACTCTCATCGAGATACCATTATTAGGCAAAATCACTGCCGGCAAACCTATCGAACGTATAGAAAGTGACGAGAGTATAAAAGTACCTGCTCATATGGTCCGTAAGGATACCTATGCTTTAAGAGTCTCAGGTCATTCGATGATTGACGACAACATTCAAGATGGCGACGTTGTCATTATCGAAAGAAGACTTTCAGCGGAAAATGGTCAATCAGTTGTCGCCTTAATCAACAACGAACAAGTTACATTGAAGAAATTTTACATCGAAGCTGATGGCATTCGTCTACAACCAGCTAACCCTGATATGGAACCCATTCTTCTTAAGAATGACGAAGTAGAGGTTTTAGGTGTGGTGACTGGGGTTATCAGAAAGTTTGACTGACTCTTAACCAAATCGATTTGCCACAAAGCTTGAGGTTTACATCTCAAGCTTTTTTTATGGGACGATGGTTATCACTAAATCTTCTGAATCTTTACACTCCTAAAAACCATTAAATCTCAGGGAGATAGTCATCGCTTCTAGTGGTAAGATTCGGCGTCTAGCGATGGCGACATTGCCTGCTGCACTAAAAGAACGGGCGACAGCGTATAACGCTTCCTAAAAGAAAAAGTTACTTCTCACAAGATCGTGGTGTATCAAAGTACAACGAATAGATAATCAATAAGCAAACAGGTTACGTCTGTGCTCACGTACAGTTAAGGATAATTAAGCAGTTTTCGTTTACAATTCTGCCGCATAATATTAATCACTTTTACATAAAAACTATGACTACAATGAAGTTTGATTTAAATGACCCATGTATTTTTTGCAATCCTAGAGAAGACGAAATTTTAGCGGAGAATGAATACGCGCAAATTATTAAAGATAATTCGCCTGTTAGTAATGGGCACTGTCTGGTGGTACCTAAAAGGCATATAAAGACATTATTTGAAGCAACAACAGAAGAAAACGCTGCATTTTTTGAGTTAATTCAAATTTCGAAAGAAATCATTCTAAAGCAAGGCTTTACTCCTGATGGCTATAATATTGGTTGCAATAATAATGTTGCTGCAGGGCAAAGCGTTTTTCATTTACACATTCACGTTATTCCGCGTTATTTAGGTGACGTCGAAAATCCTAAAGGCGGTATTCGTTGTGTTATTCCAAATAATGCACCCTATTAGTGCTTTAAAAGCGACCACTAAAGGGTTTAAAATCAGTAGTAATTAAAGAGGTTGGTTTGTCGGCAACTGCTCGACTTTGTCTCCTCGTTAACTGCTCCTCGGTAATTGCTCGACTTTATCTCCTGAGTCGTTCTATCGCTTACACCCCAAGAGTACTTCTTCTCATTGTTTAAACAACAATAATCAGGGCGCATCCATGTAAGCGTCCTGCATTACCCTACTACCCACGTCCATGTAGGCAACAAATGAGAGCTATTACGTTTGTCGCCTACCTCTTTGCATTATTTATACCAAATATCAATAAGTTAGGTTAAAATAGATACCCCGCTAAAAGTAGAACAACTGTTTCTGACACCATTTTGAAAGCACTAATCATGGGCGCCCAATGATTGCCCTGATTATTTGAAACATAGAATAAATTATGAATAATATTACTAGAAAGGTTGATGCAGAAAAAGTTGAAACATCAATTCAGTTGCTTAATCAATACGCAAATGATGAAATTATTAAACCTGTAATATTAGTATTAGAGGAGTTAAAAAAGGATCCCGATAATGAGTCTCTTATAGGGAAGCTTGTTGATACGCTCAATACTATTGGTGTGATGAAGGGCGCGGTTTTAACTTATGCGCCTTATATTGCTATTTTGATTTCATATGATTTATTTGAGGATGATTAAATAAACATAGATGCTCATAGTTAAAAAAGAAAAAATAATATAAACACGGTATTAATAAGTAATTAATAAATAAGTGGAATCAGTAATACTGTATTCTGCTCCACTTCCACTATTCCAACAATAGAAAATTATGACTGCAGAAGAATTTTTATCTGAAATGGCAGAAACTGCCAATACGTATAATCTTGAAGCGCATATGAACTTGATATCAAAAGATGTCAAAGTCACTGGATTCCCTGAATTCGACCTTATTACGTACGATGACTGGTTTAATCAATGCAAACAGGAATTTGAAAACAGGTTGCTAGTAAGAGTTAGTTACAAGGATTTGCATACGCTCTCTGAAACGACAGATGAGATCGGGTTTGTCGCTGTTGAAACTGTTTATGCAAGAGATGGACAAACAAATATTAATTGTATCAAATTTACTATTAGAAAAGAAAATGATGGCCAATGGCGGGTTGTGCTCGAACACATCATATCCGGAGCTGATTTAGATGACGATAATAGTATAACTTTACAGTAATACATAAAGTGGACGGGAGACATTAAAAAAACCTTCCGACGGCTTTCCACCTATACATTCATGAGGACATTCAACAATGCCGCAATACATATTCGTTTACCTTGGGGGAGATTACCCTTCCAATCCGGAAGAAGGCAACAAACATTTCGCCAAATATCAAGAATGGCTGTCATCTTTGGGCGACGCAGTCGTTAGCCCTGCGATTCCTTTTAAGGATACGCATACCGTGCATCCTGACAGCAAGATTGAGCCCGGTACCACCTCAGCGATGTCGGGACTTAGCATCATCAAGATGCCTTCCATGGATGCAGCGCTGGAGGCAGCGAAATCCTGTCCGTTTCTCGAGATCAATGGCACGCTAGAGGTATCTGAGATGATTGATATGAAGAGTGAAGCTAATTAGTAACGAAATTTCTGCGACCTAGCTTAATATTTAATGCAATCTGATGGGGCACCAATCAAAACTTATGCATTCATACTTTACGCATAACAAACCGCTAGTTCGGACATTCATTACGAAATACAATTACATATAGATGTTTACACAACGAAAAGGGCAGCTAACAAGCTGCCCTTTTCGTCAGTCAGTCTTAAAATTTACGATTGACTTGCCATGTCCTGGCCGCAACACATCGGTGATTTCACCATACCGTGACCATCCGGA
>WTCC01000183.1 GCA_013138755.1 Gammaproteobacteria bacterium | reverse complement strand
GTTCCACCACCCATACCTGCTGTGACAAATAACATATCTGTATTATCAATAGCTTCTTGAATCAATTCGCGATCTTCGAGTGCAGACTGCTGACCGACTTCAGGAGTCGCACCAGCACCTAAACCTTTAGTGATATTGCCACCGATCTGTAGTGACTTAGCACCCTCCACTCGTCCTAATGCCTGCGCATCAGTATTTGTACAAATAAAATCAACACCATTGATACCACTACTCACCATATGCTGTACGGCATTACCACCACCGCCACCAACACCAATGACTTTAATAACAGCATCTTGTGCACCAGAATCCATCAACTCGAACATAGGCATGACATTTATCCTCTTTTTTATTTTATATTTGTAAAGTTATTTTTAAATTAAGCGTTTTTTCAATTTATTTATTAATTTGTTTTTGTAACGTTAAAAGTTTCCTTGAAACCAGCTTTTCATCTGCTCAAATACTCCTTTGAAACCACCTTCCTTCATAATGTGACTAGTGCCATTGTTTCTATGCTGATTACCAAACAGTAATAAGCCGACACCAGTCGCATGAATCGGATTGCATACCACATCAGACAAACCTGAAACATATTGTGGTAAGCCTAAACGTACGGGTGCATGGAAAATTTCTTCCGCTAAATCAATAACGCCTTCCATCTTTGAACTGCCACCCGTTAATACAACACCTGCTGCAATAATCTCTTCGAAACCACTGCGACGTAATTCTGCATGGACTAAATTAAGCAATTCTTCATAGCGCGGTTCAACCACTTCAGCCAGAGTTTGACGTGACAACTTACGCGGTGGTCTATCACCAACACTCGGCACTTCAATCGTCTCTTCCGGATTAGCCAGCTGACGAAGCGCACATGCATATTTAATTTTTATCTCATTGGCATACTGCGTTGGTGTCCGTAATGCGACGGCGATGTCATTGGTAACCTGGTCACCTGCGATCGGAATAACGGCTGTGTGACGAATAGCACCTTCTGAAAATACCGCGATATCTGTCGTACCACCGCCGATATCGACCAGACAAACACCCAGTTCTTTCTCATCTTCAGTCAACACTGAATAACTCGATGCTAGTTGCTCGAGGATAATGTCATCGACTTCTAATCCACAACGCCGTATACACTTAATAATGTTTTGTGCCGCACCAACAGCTCCAGTGACCAGGTGAACTTTTGCTTCTAAGCGAACCCCAGACATGCCGATAGGCTCGCGGATACCTTCCTGGTCGTCGATGATAAATTCCTGTGGCAATATATGGAGCACTCGTTGGTCAGCAGGAATCGCCACAGCTCGTGCTGCGTCTATCACTCTGTCTAAGTCACCGCTGGTCACCTCGCGTTCACGAATAGCAACTATCCCATGTGAATTCAGACTGCGTATATGACTTCCAGCAATACCTGCGTATACAGAATTAATCTCACAGCCAGCCATCAATTCAGCTTCTTCTACTGCATGCTGAATAGACTGAACTGTTGATTCAATATTAACAACCACACCTTTCTTTAGACCATGAGAAGGATGGGAACCTAAACCAATAATCTCTATACCGCCCTCACTATTAACTTCGCCAACGATAGCGACCACTTTTGACGTGCCGATATCCAGACCAATTAACATGTTTTTATCAGACATTTTTTTCATTTTCCTCAAACCTCATTCAATCGCATAGATGCAATATGAGTTTCATATGCAAGATCATGTGGGGTGTTTTGTATTTTCATTTGCTCAGTAACAGTTAACCTATCAGCAGGTAGTTTTTTATCTGTCACTTTTTCATCTGTTGTCATCCGCACCGCGAAACCGTTTGGATAACGCATATCGATAACTTTGATCTTATTGTCTGCAAACTCTTTCTCAGATGCCAGTGCCGGTAATACACGAATAAATCGCTTCAAACGTTTCTCTGTATCGAAACGACCCAGCCTGACATCAATAGTTTGAGATTCACTTTCCGTACCGGACGTAGTATTGCTTTTTATTTTCAATCTCCATGCCCTGCGTGCATCAAGACCTAAACTTGTCACCGTATAATTCAGCAGGTCCATTTCCTTATAAAGCACATTCATAAATTTCCAAACATTATTATGCTGCCCATCTGGACCACCTAATACAGGCAGATCTAAACTTTTATCAATCGTTTCAGGCTTAAAAACATGACCAGTGTCACTGATGTAAGCGTCAGAATTCCAAAAAGCAATCGGTTTACGTTCCTCGATAAAAGCCTCTATCCCGTCAGGCCATAGTCTTCTTAAAGCAACTTTTTCTACCCATGGTTTTTGCAATAACATCTCACGCACATGATTTAGATCCACGGTAAAAAAACCGCCAGAAATATTATCTTCAATAATCGTTTTAATCTCACCTTCGTCAATAAAGATCATGTCGCCACTTACCCGAACCTCACTGATCGGCATGACGGTAGACATCTCAAAATCTTTTATAAGCAAGGCTACATAAATGAACGCCACAACACCGACCAACGCTGGCAATGCTTTAACGCAATATTTAAACCATGATGTTTTATTTTTTCTTTTCATCGTACTCGCCATCACCCTTTATGCGCAGCTCTCACATGCCGCCATGGTTAGTATGCTCATCGTCAGATCATCAAAAGACAGTCCAGCCTGTTTTGCCGCCATCGGCACCAGCGAATGACTCGTCATTCCCGGCACGGTATTCACCTCGATCAACCAGGGTTTATTGTCTTCATCAACCATGAAATCAACTCGCCCCCATGAAGACGCATTAACCG
This sequence comes from Gammaproteobacteria bacterium, assembly GCA_013138755.1. GTDB lineage: Bacteria > Pseudomonadota > Gammaproteobacteria > SZUA-229 > SZUA-229. The sequence goes on along the minus strand of WTCC01000183.1, from coordinate 1,041 downwards.
CGTCAAATGCTTTTTTAGCTAGCACAGCAAATTCAGACTCTTCTGAGTCAAGTAGGCCACAAGGGCATATATACTGTGTGTCAGTTGCTTCATATTTGGCATCGAAATCATAAAATTTATGTGTAGTCTTAAGTTTGATCATCGGCAAGACCTGATCATCCAAAATCGCGGCAGTGTACTCATCGCCTTCGACCCAACGTTCAGCAATCACTACGCCACCACACTGTTTCGCTTTCTTCCACGCTGGAATCAATTCTCCTTTTTTCTCGACCTTACTCATTCCGATGCTTGAACCTTCAAGCACAGGTTTAACAATTAAGGGTAAAGCTAAAGCCTCTAAAGCTAACTCACAGCTTTTCTCAGAATCAAGAACAGCAAATTCAGGCGTAGGTAAATCCATCGCCAACCATATCTGTTTGGTCTTTAACTTATCCATCGCTAATGCTGAAGCCATAACACCTGAACCGGTATATGGCAGACCCATAAATTCTAGCAAGCCTTGTATAGTTCCATCTTCACCACCGCGACCATGCAACATGATAAACGCGCGCTGATAATCACCAGCATTCAGCTCGTTAACAATATCTGCATTCACGTCGACACCATGCGCATCGACACCTTTATTTTTTAACGCACTCAAAACGGCGTTTCCACTCTGCAGTGAAATTTCACGCTCTGCCGACAGACCACCCATCAATACAGCAACTTTTCCGAACTGTGTTACATCTTGTGTCACTTTTTATACTCTCCAACAATCCGCACTTCCTGCTGTAACAAAACACCACGCTCATCTTCTACTGTTTTTTGCACCTGTAGAATCAAAGACTCAATATCTGCTGCGCATGCATCACCATCATTAATAATAAAATTTGCATGCTTCTCAGAAACGACTGCGCCACCGATCCGCTTACCCTTTAAGCCACATTCTTCGATTAACTGTGCAGCATAAAATTTGTCTGGATTACGAAACACACTGCCACAACTGGCCACACCTGTTGGTTGCGATGCTGCACGTTTAGCAAGCAGTTGTTTAATATCAAT
>WTCC01000079.1 GCA_013138755.1 Gammaproteobacteria bacterium | reverse complement strand
CGATGCCATCTGATGGCCCTATTTTCATCGTCAAATCAGCAAAAGGTGTATATCTGACTCTGGACAATGGTCAGCAACTAATCGACGGGATGTCTTCCTGGTGGTCTGCGATACACGGCTACAACGTACCAGAACTAAATCAAGCAGTTAAGAACCAATTAGACGATATGGCACACGTCATGTTTGGTGGCCTAACTCACACGCCTGCCATTAACCTCTGCAAAAAGCTGGTTGAAATCACGCCTGAAAAACTCGAGACTGTTTTTCTGACTGACTCAGGTTCTGTTTCTATTGAGGTGGCCATGAAGATGGCAATACAGTATTGGCAGGCAAAGCAACGTCACAAAAAACAAACATTCATCAGCTTAAAAAATGGTTACCACGGCGACACTATAGGTGCCATGTCAATATGCGACCCTGATACTGGCATGCACTCTCTGTTTGCTGAAGTCTTAGCAAAAAATCATTTTGCACCCTCTCCTGGCTGTAAGTTTGGCGAATGTTGTTCTGAGGAGCAGATAGCCGAGCTGAAAAATCTCCTCGAAAAGCATCATGAAACAGTAGCAGCGTTAATTATTGAACCCATTGTTCAAGGCGCTGGTGGCATGAAATTTTATTCTGCAGACTATTTAAAGCAGACCAAGAGATTATGTGAAGAATATAATGTGCTATTGATCGCTGACGAGATAGCGACTGGATTTGGCCGCAGTGGCAAACTATTCGCCTGTGAACATGCAAATATATCACCCGATATTATGTGTGTTGGGAAATCGCTTACTGGCGGTTACATGACACTGGCCGCCACTCTATGCAGTAAAGACATCAGTGACACCATCAGCAGCAACCCGCCACACCTATTCATGCATGGCCCAACTTTTATGGGAAACCCTTTAGCTTGCGCTGTAGCACTAGCCAGCATTCAACTACTTCTCAGCTCTGACTGGCAGATGAACGTAAGTGCAATCGAAGAATTATTGATACAGGGACTTGCTCCCTGTGCATCGCTAAATAACGTACACGATGTGCGCGTACTTGGTGCCATCGGTGTCGTAGAATTAAAAGATGAAATCGATATATCAACGCTGCAACAGGCGTTTGTAGACGCTGGAATCTGGATAAGACCTTTCGGTAAACTGGTTTACGTAATGCCCCCATATATCATTAAGAAACATGAGGTAGAAACTTTAACTAATGTCATTTTTAACGTTCTAAGCGATGAAAAATATCAATAACTCTCATATAATCGTACTGAGATGATATTCAACTATTCCACCTTTACCGTCCTTAAGGGGCTCTGCCATCGAAGCTAGAAAATCACTTTGCCGGCCTCTTTTTCTATCGCTTACAATCGTAATTGCAGCGATTATATTCGTCTTTAATATTCTACCAAAATTAAGCACACTCACATTACTCGAACAGATAAAACGCGACGGACAACTCGTCGTGGTTACTCGGAACAGCCCTTCGACATACTACGAAGACGTAGATGGTCCTGCTGGACTTGAATACGAGATGGCACAGATGTTTGCCGATGAATTAGGCGTTGAATTAACCTTGATCATTCCTGAAACACTAAACGACTTACTGAATCAGATATCTGACAAAAATGCTCATATCGCTGCAGCAGGTTTAACCATCACTAACGATAGGCAGAAAATATTTCAGTTCTCCCCACCGTATCAAGAAATCACCGAACAATTAATTTACAACATCGGCAACAAACGTCCAAAAAATCTGTCACAGATTCACAATGGCACATTAGAAGTGGTCGCTAACTCTAGCCACGAAGAAAGATTAAAATATCTAAAAGACATCGTGCCTAATCTAAGCTGGAAATCAAACCACGAACTCGAAAGCGAGGAACTATTACAGATGGTTTCAGAGAATATCATCGAGTACACCATTGCTGATTCCAATACCGTGTCATTAAACCAGCGTTATCTGATCAATTTACGCTCTGCTTTTAATATCAGTGAACCGCAGCTACTCGCCTGGGCCTTACCTAAATCAGAAGACAACAGCCTCCTAATTGCTGTAGAAAAGTTTTTCAAAAAAATAAAATCTAATGGCGAGCTAACACGAGTCATCGAACGGAATTACGGACACGTAGAGGACTTTGATTATGTCGGCACCAGGATATATCGCCGGCACATCGAGACAAGACTGCCTGAATATCAGCCACTTTTCGAGAGAGAAGCTGAGAAGCTTGGCGTTGACTGGCGACTCATTGCAGCCATGGGTTATCAGGAATCTCATTGGAACCCCAACGCCGTGTCACCAACGGGCGTACGAGGAATCATGATGCTGACGCAGAAGACAGCACAAGACCTCAAAATAAAGGACCGACTCGACCCGGAAAGCAGTATCTCGGGCGGTACGCGTTACTTCAAATTAACGAGAGAGCGTATCGATAAAAATATCTCAGAGCCTGATCGCACCTGGATGGCGATGGCTGCTTATAATGTCGGCTTTTATCATCTGCAAGATGCCAGAGAGATCACAAGTAAACTCAAAAAGAACCCTAACCTATGGATCGATGTGAAACAGGCTCTACCGCTACTAGCGAAAAGAAAATGGTATAAAGATACGCGTTTTGGCTATGCCAGAGGCTGGGAACCTGTACGCTATGTTGAAAATATTCGAAGCTACTACGACATCCTCAAATGGGTAGATGACAGCAAAACAGTGACTACACCTGTACCCAAAGAATTTTTCAAAATTCCAAATAGTCTGTGATGAAATTTATAAACAAAAAATAAAAATACTTCATCGCTTTTGAACTAATTTAAACTTCAGTTCTTTTGTCGATAAAAAATCCCAGCCGAATGCTCCACTCTTTCCAATGTACCGGTCGAAGGCATAATAATCTGGTTATAACCCGTTAAAAAGATACCGCCTGACTTCAATAGATCCGAGCACTGTTGAAGAATGCCAGCCTTAACTTCATTTGAAAAGTACGCCAGCGCTTCAGGACATATTATTAGATCCATCTGGCCAAGTGATTGAAAATCGGCCATTAAATCACATTCTATAAAACGAATACTCTGTCGAATTTTCTCCTTAACCTGCACTTCAGCTGTCGCACCACTAGGCGATGTAAAAAGTCTTTTATAGTCCTCACTTAAGTCGAGTATCTGTTGCTGCTCATAGATACCTGATTCCGCATATTTAATGTCCGCTGCGGATACATCAGTTGCAACAAATTGTAATTTCTTTTGCACGTCATTTTTGTACTCGTACTCTGCAGCTTCCATCACCACCGCGTATGCTGACTGCCCCTTACCACAGCCTATGATCCACACTCGTGCATTGTCAGGCAACTGTGAAAACACATAATCATTTAACAGGTGTTTTACTTCGGAGTTTAAAGCCCAGCTTAATTGTGTTTGTGATACCACATCAAGCACTACTGATCGTATGCTATCTGACTGGCTACCTTCAATATTTTTAGCCAGTTCCGTTAAAGAATCAAGCTCATAAATCGAGAGTAACGGAATGATTCTTTCGACCAGAGCATTTCTCTGTTCATCAGGCACAACAACGCCTAGTGTATTTTGCAGAGTGACCAGAAGTGGTTCGAAATCATCGAAATTATGTGACGCATTGGGTGACATATACAAACCTTCAAAGAGAATAACAAAAGCTACTTTATAGAATAGAAGGAATTAGCCAAACTGCAATAAACAGCGTGTTATATGATCACTAAATTGTTAATTAACCTTGTATGTGTGACTTATTTGCGACGGGTTTAAACATTTCTCTGCTTTTCAATTTTTTATTACCGAGATGAAAATTGATGACATACCTCATCAACTGCTTTAATTCAGCCAGATGTACTGAATTTTCTGATATTTCCTGAAAGCGATTTTCTGTGAGCGCCAACAAACAGGCTCCAGATATTTTCGGCACAGATGCATCCTGATTAGAATTACTCTTTACAGCACCATGTTCTAAAAAATAGTTATAGATCTGGTCTGACGAGATAACTTCCCCTGTATCCGCTTCAACACTCAGATTAAGACCAAATCCAAGCATCTCTAAAAATTTTATTTCAAACTCACGCAGAGATATCTCCAGATTACCCTCATCTCCCAGTAGATAAAGGCAGCGATGATAGTGTTCGAATACATCCTCATGGACATCATCTTTATGCAACATATACATCAATAACTCATTGATATACATGGCGGAAAGTAATGATCTGTTTTTGAGCACAGGTGCTTTTAGATCGGCCCTCTCTATGCTTTTTAGATAAGGCAATGCTCCTTTACCCTGCCAGCTGATAACCAACGGAGTAAACAACATTAAGCTACCCGCTATTTTTGAACGCGCTCCGCGCGTCCCTCGTGCCATCAACGATACACGCCCATAGTCTTTTGTTAGTACTTCCAGGATACTACTAGTTTCTCGATATGCACGTTTATGCAATAAGTATGCAATCTGCGTGTTAACTACATTCATCAGATAGGGTTATTCACCATAACCCAAACCACGAAGCGCACGCTCATCATTTGACCAGCCTTCTCGTACTTTAACCCAGAGATTCAGATAAACTTTAGTCTCGATCATTTTACTAATATCTTCGCGTGCTTTTGTTCCTATACTCTTTAGCCGGCTGCCTTTCTTACCGATAATAATAGCTTTTTGGCCAGCACTCTCGACATAGATAGTAGCGTGAATGTGAACGATATCCGGATCATCAACATATTTATCAATACTGACCGTAGAGGTATAGGGTAACTCCTGACCTAACTCTCGTATTAACTTTTCTCTGATAATCTCAGAGGCAAGAAAACGCATGCTTCGATCAGTTACCTGATCATCTGGATAGACATGTTCATTTTCAGGGAGTAACGGTGTTATTTTCTGCTCCAACATCTCCACATTCGTTCCGCTCAGGGCAGAAACAGGTAAGATTTCGGCAAAATCGTATTGCGTTGATAGCTCATCGATTAAAGGTAATAGTTCTTTTTTATTCGCCAGCGTATCTATTTTGTTGACCACTAAAACAATCGGACAACTGACCGTTTTAAATTTTTCGATGATAGCTTGATCTTCTTCAGTCCATTTTTTTGCCTGCACCACAAAAAGAATAACATCGACATCGTTCAACACCGACGTTGCAGCACGGTTCATGTACTTATTAATCGCCGTACCGCGACGCTGATGAATCCCAGGAGTATCCACATAGATCGCTTGAATATTCTCCTGGGTTTTAACGCCCAGAATCTGATGCCGTGTCGTCTGAGGTTTGCGCGAAGTGATGCTCAGCTTCATACCAAGGATATGATTAAGTAGAGTAGATTTACCGACGTTTGGTCGTCCGACTATCGCGATATAACCACAGCGCTTATTTTTTTCTGCCATCTTTGAATCTGTCAATTTATTTACTACCGTAGTGTGCTGTCACTTTGATGATGGCCTTTTCTGCCGAAACTTGCTCAGCTTTACGACGACTTTTACCTTCTCCATCAACCTGAATATTCATTTTTTCGATACTGCATCTTACGTGAAAAACCTGCGCATGTGCCTGCCCTGTTATCTTAACGACCTGATACTCAGGCAATGCATAATGACGTGATTGCAGCAACTCCTGTAACTGGGTTTTAGCGTCTTTTAAGCTTTGCAGATCAATAGGTGAAGCTAAACGTTTTTCATATAGACGGACGATTAAGTCACGACATGACTCAAAACCGCTGTCACTGTAAACGGCACCGAAGATACTTTCTACTGCGTCCGCAAGGATGGAAGGCCGACGGAAACCACCGCTCTTAAGCTCACCAGAACCTAACTTGATGACTTCACTTAGATTCAGATGCTTAGCGATTTCAGCTAAAGACTCCTTATTCACGAGAGTTGCACGTAAACGGCTCAGATCACCTTCCTGGACATCTGGGTAACGCTTGAATAGCTCATGAGCGATAACGAAATTTAAGATTCCATCACCAAGGAATTCAAGGCGTTCATTATTTTTAGCTGCTGCACTTCTATGTGTTAATGCTTCATCGAGTAATTCAGCATTAACGAATGAGTATTCTAATTGTTTAAGTAAAGCCGTAATGACTTTAGACTGCGCCATAAAGAATACTCATTTAATAGCTAATGTGCTGATACTTTAGCTTCATGCCTAAAGCTAATAATATAATCGAGATTGCCTATTAATTTGCCGCGTGGCTCATATTCGATGATGACGATATGTGAACCACGACCACTCTGAATGGTGATGTGCTCAGCTGTTACTGAATAAATACTATTAATATTTAAACGTTTAGCAACTAGAATTTTCAAGTAATACGGTGTCAGCCCTTTCGCCTTAGCATCCTGAGGTAAAGCCTTCATAATTTTCGTAACGTTTGAATCAGTCAGATAAACAGGCAAAACATTCATCGCTATTACGCCCTGAAATAATAAGAAGACGAGAATAATAATCCAACTTATTAAGGTCATGCCCCGCTGTTTTTTCATGGGATTTGCCATTGATTTTTTTATAGATTTTTCCATTATATGACTACCTCGCCTACTTAATTGTATTTCCAATGCGTTCCAGATGCATCTCATCACTGAAGTGCATCCAGATCATAAAAGCTTTACCGATTAAATTACTTTCAGGTACGGGCCCCCAGACGCGGCTATCATTACTGTTGTCGCGATTGTCTCCCATAACAAAAAACGTTTCTTCTGGCACGATCCACTCACCTTGCAAGTTATTAGGTCTTGCTGGCAATAACAACATCGAATGCTCAGCGTCGTCGCCTAATTTCTCGTCATACTCATTAGCAGCAGTTTGTCCTGGCCCCATGTAGCGACCGACGTAATCTCTTACTACCGGTTTACTGTTTACGTACAGTACTTTGTTGTAATACGCTATATGATCACCCGGTAAACCGATGATCCGTTTTATGTAGTCTAAACTCGGATCACGCGGGTAACGAAAGACGACAACATCACCTCGCTCAGGCGTATCAATCTCGATAATTTTTTTGTTCAGTACTGGTAGCTTGATACCATAAGCAAACTTGTTAACCAATATGAAGTCACCGATATATAACGATGGCAACATCGATCCCGAAGGAATCCGAAACGGTTCGACGATAAACCCTCGCAACAGAAAAACGATCAGCAACACAGGGAAAAAAGATTTTGAATATTCGACGATGACAGGTTCTTTACCTCTCCGACTAACTTCAACTCCCTGGTGAACATCGCTTGACTCGAGCACGACCTGTTCACGCTTCGGTTTCAGAAACCACTGATCGATCAACCAGACAGTCCCGGTAAAGACGACAGCTACAAATAAATAAAAAGAAAAATCGAGTATCATTTCAAGTTCGCAGTAAAATCATTGTTAGAAGTTTAGGTGTTATTTGCTATTTATCTACTTTTAAGACAGCTAAAAAGGCTTCTTGAGGTATTTCTACCTTACCGAACTGCTTCATCCGTTTTTTACCTTTTTTCTGTTTTTCCAGCAACTTACGTTTACGGGAGACATCACCACCGTAACATTTTGCCGTAACATTTTTACGCAGCGCTTTAACCGTCGAGCGCGCGATAATACTACGGCCAATCGCTGCCTGGATGGCGATGTCAAACATCTGGCGCGGAATCAGTTCACGCATCTTATCAACCACGTCACGCCCTCTTTTAATACTGGTATCACGATGGGCGATAATAGACAATGCGTCAACTCGTTCATTATTTATTAGAATATCAACTTTGACCAGATCCGCTGCCTGAAAACGATCAAATTCATAATCGAAAGAAGCGTAACCTCGACTGACCGATTTCAATCGATCAAAGAAGTCGAGAACCACTTCACTCAGAGGCATATCATACTGCAATGAAACCTGATTGCCCATGTACTGCATATTTAATTGTACACCGCGTTTTTCAACACACAGTGTTATCACGTTACCGACGTATTCCTGCGGCACCAGAATATTCGTTTTAATGATAGGCTCGCGCAGTTCTTCAATAAAATTCACCTCTGGCAAGTCTGCCGGATTATGAATTTCAAACACCTCACCTTTGGTATCTAATACTTCATATACGACCGTTGGTGCTGTGGTGATTAAATTTAAGTCGTATTCTCGCTCCAGACGCTCCTGAATAATTTCCATGTGCAACATGCCAAGGAAACCGATCCGAAAACCTAGACCTAACGCCGATGAATTTTCTGGCTCATAGTGCAATGAGGCATCATTCAAGGTCAATTTATCCAGTGAATCACGAAAATCATTGTAGTCATCAGAACTGACTGGAAACATACCTGCGAATACACGTGGTTGCACCTCTTTAAATCCACTGAGCGCTTCACTCGAAGGATTGTCTGTCATGGTGATGGTGTCGCCCACTTTTGCCGAATCAATTTCTTTCAGGCTGGCGATAATGAACCCGACTTGCCCTGCTGATAAACTATCTCGATTTTCTCGCTTAGGGGTAAACACACCCACTTTATCGACCAGATAACTACGCTGCGAAGACATCACCATCATTTTTTTACGAGGTGTTATCTCACCCTGCATTACCCGGACCAGGATAATGACACCGACATATGAATCGAACCAGGAATCAATAATCAAAGCCTGTAATGGCGCATCCCTGGTACCTCCGGGTGGAGGAATCTCTGCGACTATCTGCTCCAGTAATTCATGAACACCCTCACCCGTTTTTGCACTCACACGCAGGGCATTGCTCGCGTCTATGCCAATAACATCTTCGATTTCTTCACAGACACGTTCTGGGTCTGCGGCGGGCAGGTCAATCTTATTGAGCACAGGAACAACTTCAAGCCCCTGTTCGAGAGCTGTATAGCAATTTGCAACACTTTGCGCCTCAACGCCCTGAGATGCATCAACGATCAGTAGCGCACCTTCACAGGCCGCTAAGGAACGAGAGACTTCATATGAAAAATCCACATGGCCAGGCGTATCGATGAAATTTAACTGGTAGACCTCTCCATCATCTGCCGTGTAGTTCAAGGTGACACTCTGTGCTTTGATGGTGATACCGCGCTCACGCTCAATATCCATTGAGTCGAGTACCTGCGCATCCATCTCACGCTCACTTAAGCCGTCACATGCTTGGATCAAACGATCTGCCAGTGTCGATTTACCGTGGTCGATATGCGCGATAATAGAAAAGTTACGAATGTTTTTCATTAATAATCTAGTGTTATGAAATTGTTTTAATCGACATCTGCCAGAGACCGATTTAATGATTGCTCTTATTGATCGTGTTTAGCAACAACTCAGAATCGAGAAAATACTCACATAGTGTTTCGTCATCTAAAGTTAATACTGGCACCTTATCGCCATACAACTGTACTAACTCAGGCTCATTATCAATATATCGGTGTTTGATCGTAAGCTGATAGCGCGAAACAAACGGTCTTAATTCCTCTTCCATCGCCTCACAGAGTGGGCAATTACTGCGGGAAAAGAGTGTAAAGTCCAAAGGCATTCTCAATAAATATTAGTCAGTACTATCGATTCAATAGGAGAAGTCTGCTGTTAAATACGTCGCTCTTTGCCAACCTTGACTCCTTACGCTATACGACCGCCACGGATGGCGGAATTGCAGATATTCTGAAGCTTATATCTGTCCGTACATCCTGTACATACGCGCACCGCCTTCTCGGTAACTGATCGACTTTGTCTCCTGAGTCGTTCTACCGCTTACTTCCATGTAAGCGTCCTGCGTTACTCTCGGTCTCTGTTCCAGACTCGACTCTACCGTTTCCTTCCTTGGAATCGTACCTTCCCACATCCATGTGGGTCGCAGGCTCTTTGTGCTATACGACCGCCACGGATGGCGGAAGTGCAGATGTTGCCTGGAGCTTATATCTGTCCGTACATCCTGTACATACGCGCACTGCCATCCCTGGCTCCTTACGCTATACCGTACATCCTGTACATACGCGCACCGCCATCCCTGGCT
>WTCC01000164.1 GCA_013138755.1 Gammaproteobacteria bacterium | reverse complement strand
AATGGTGGTCATGGGTGGACTTGAACCACCGACCCCGGCATTATGAATGCCGTGCTCTAACCAGCTGAGCTACATGACCTTTATTCGATTTAAACTTTCTTAAGAGTTCGCCCGAATGGACTAATCTATTGAATCTCAATGAGGGCGGGGATTTTCCCGTTTTATGTACTTATTGTCAATATTTACAGGGGTATAGTGGCGAATATTTTCGCTATTACACATTAAACCTGAAATGCATCACATCACCATCCTGTACGATGTACTCTTTACCTTCAACGCGAAGCTTTCCAGCCTCTTTAGCACCCTGCTCACCCTTGTTATCAACAAAATCCTGATAAGCGATGGTCTCTGCACGGATAAAGCCCTTTTCAAAGTCGGTATGAATAACCGCTGCTGCTTTTGGTGCGGTGGCGCCGATAGCCACTGTCCATGCACGCACCTCCTTTACACCTGCCGTAAAGTAAGTCTGCAGGTTTAATAAGGTATAACCAGCTCGGATAACCCGGTTCAAACCTGGCTCTTCCAACCCTAATTCATCAAGAAATTCTTTTGCTTCGTCTGCATCTAGCTCGATTAACTCTTCTTCTATCGAGGCACATACGGCAACTACAACTGCGTCTTCACCCGCTGCCCTTTCTTTAACTGCATCGAGGTGCGGGTTATTTTCAAAACCATCTTCACTCACGTTAGCGATGTACATCACCGGCTTTACCGTCAGCAGGTGCAGGTCATACAACGCGGCTAAATCGTCTTCGCTCAAACCCATAGAACGTATAGGTTTTGTCTCATTTAGATGCGCGACAACTTTTTCCAGTAATGCAGATTGTGCTTTCGCATCTTTGTCGCCACTCTTAGCGACACGACCAACTTTATCGGCTGCTTTTTCAACCGATTCCAGATCAGAAAGCGCTAACTCGGTGTCGATAACTTCGATATCGCTGATCGGGTTTATCTTGCCTTCAACATGTATCACGTCGTCGTTTTCGAAACAACGAACTACGTGTGCGATCGCATCGGTCTCTCGAATGTTAGCGAGAAATTTATTACCTAAACCTTCACCTTTTGATGCGCCTGCAACCAAACCGGCGATATCCACAAATTCCATTGACGTTGGAACGACACGTTCAGGCTGTACGATTTCTGCCAGCTTATCCATACGGGCATCGGGCACAAAAACAATTCCGACATTAGGCTCAATAGTACAGAACGGGTAGTTTTCCGCCTGTATACCCGCTTTCGTTAACGCGTTAAATAAGGTGGATTTACCGACGTTTGGTAATCCGACAATGCCACATTTAAAACCCACTATGAATCCTCTCTAAACTATTTACTATGCAACGTTTGCATCGCTTGTTCAAAAGCGCCTGATGCCAAATCGGGAACTACGCTAACGGCATCATCTATATCCTTATCTATCAACGCTCGTTCATCACGTGATGCATTGTGCAGCACAAAATCAACAACCTGATCTTTACTTCCTGGGTGCCCTACGCCAATGCGTAAACGATGAAACTCTTTTGTGCCTAGCTGATTAATGATGTCACGGAGGCCATTGTGTCCACCATGACCGCCACCGGTTTTTAATTTAGCCGTACCCGGATTCAGATCAATCTCATCATGCGCAACCAGTAACTGCTCTGCGGTGATCCGGTAAAACGACAGTAAGCTTTGTACCGCGCGACCACTGAGATTCATAAAGGTATCGGGTTTTAATAACCAGATATCTTTACCTGCAACCGACACTTTTGCAACTTCACCATGAAACTTTTTCTCTGGGCGAAAAGTTGCCGAATAATGACGCGCCACTTCCTCAATAAACCAAAACCCGGCATTGTGCCGGGTTTCAGTGTATTTGGAGCCAGGATTACCCAGCCCCACGATGACTTTAAGATCAATTGACCTAACGGACATAGCTACTCGCCGTCATCACCTTCTTCGTCGCTAGAACCGGTTTCAGATTCAGGAGCATCTGGTGTTTCAGGTGCGCCCTCTTCAACTTCTGCAACAACTTTACGTACGTGCATACCTACGACAGCCGTATCGTGTTCTTCACCTTGTTTCAGCGCTAATATTTCAACGCCTTCAGGTAGTTTCAAGTCTGACAGATGTACAACATCACCAACTTGCATTTCGGATAGATCGACCGCGATGAACTCAGGAATATCTTTAGGTAAACAGACCACTTCAACTTCAGTGATAACGTGATTAGCCACACCATCTTCAGTTTTAACACCTGGCGATACATCTTCACCAGAAAAATGTAATTGTGAAAACACGTGTACAACTTTATTCGCATCGACACGGATGAAATCCATGTGCATCACATTCATCTTATATGGGTGATGTTGAATATCACGTAACAGAACGTCTTCAACTTTACCTTCGATGTTTAATGAAAGTACTTGTGAGTAAAAAGTTTCATCAGGCAGTTTGTGCTGTACATCTTTTTGTTGCAGTGTAATTGACACTGGATCTTTACCGCCACCGTAAACGATAGCAGGAAATGTATTTGCGTGGCGCAGGCGGCGGCTCGCACCTTTCCCCTTGTCACCACGCAATGTAGCGTTTAATTCAGAACTCATGATAATCTCCGAGCATTCTAGTTAAAAAAATACTTCATTCGCGACCAAATGAAGTTTGTCTGGAAGTTAAAACTTCCGTATTGATAGTGTTATCTACCAAAATCTTGAGAGTGGATATTTTATTCTCAATCAAGGCAAAAGTTATTGAAAAAACGCAGCTTACAATTGTAAGTGAGTATCTTGAAATAATTTTTAACGCCGAGTGAGGATAAAATATCCGCTCGTTAATCTACGTACATCTCACTGACGGATTCCTCCATATGAATCCGTCGTATTGTCTCTGCCAGCATCTCTGCAACCGATAACTGCCTGATGCGGTCACATGCTTGCGCTTCTTTCGATAACGGGATGGTGTTAGTCACGACCAACTCATCCAATACTGACTCAGTAATATTTTTTATCGCATTACCTGATAAGACAGGATGCGTACAATAAGCCGATACGCTGGCAGCACCCTGGGCTTTTAAAGCACCTGCGGCCTTACATAAAGTACCGGCAGTATCAACAAGGTCATCTACTATGACGCAATTTTTACCAGCAACATCGCCGATAATATTCATCACTTCAGAGACATTCGCCTTTGGTCGACGTTTATCGATGATAGCTAAATCGGCATCATCCAGTCTTTTTGCCAAAGCTCTCGCTCTCACCACGCCACCAACATCCGGTGATACCACTAATAAATCTTTGTGCCTCTGCTGCCAGATATCTTTTAATAATATCGGTGAAGCATAAACATTATCAATCGGCAGGTCGAAAAAACCCTGTATCTGATCCGCATGTAGATCAACTGTCAACAGACGATCCAGCTTCACACCAGCCAACATATTAGCAACAACCTTTGCCGTAATCGGTACACGTGCCGAGCGCGGTTTACGATCTTGCCTCGAGTAACCATAATAAGGCACAACAGCAGTCACACGATGTGCCGAAGCACGTCGCATCGCATCGATCATCACCATCAATTCCATCAGATGATCATTACAAGGTGAACAGGTAGGCTGCACAATAAACACATCACGCCCACGAACGTTTTCCATCACTTCGGCGCAGATCTCTCCATCGCTGAATGTTTCTACGCTCATTTTACCAATCCGATGACCTAAGATCTCGGCAATACGTTGAGCTAATTCGGGGTTGGCATTCCCCGCAAATATCATCAACTGGTTTTCGTCTTCTTGATTCACCTTGTCTATCTCTTGTTGAGCAATGGCGGAGCTAACTAATATACTGTTAGCTTAGGAGTCTATCCAGTTAATCTGTGCTTTAAAATTTTCTAGCACTATTGTTACTTTCCATTGTAACAATTCTTTTAAATATGGCTGGGCCGGCAGGATTACGAAATACATCGTGTATTTCGCCCTAACGGGCCATCAGCAAAAGACGCTGGTGTTCAAAATTGCTCCCGGCAATTTTGTCGAACCTATAACGGTTCGCATCCTACCGTCTTACTACCTTTACTTAACTACTCAAGTTGTAGTTAAGGTTTTCAAATATGGCTGGGCCGGCAGGATTCGAACCTACGCATGCCAGGATCAAAACCTGGTGCCTTACCGCTTGGCGACGGCCCAATTGTAAAATTTCAAACTTTTGTAAAACTGTAGCTCCAGCTAAACACAAACACATGTTCGGCAGGATTACTCCGGGCTTCCTCGGCAATTGCTCCTGCATTGCTCTACCTCCTATATCCATATAGTCGTGCCCTACGCCCTTCGGGCCATCAGCAAAAGTCGCTGATGTTCAAAATTGTTCGACTTTGTCTCCTGAGTCGTTCTACCACTTACTTCCCTGTAAGTGTCCAGACAATTTTGTACTTCGGACTCCTGTCCTTCGCCCTACGGGCCGTGCTCCGCACGTTCAAAATTGCTCCCGGCAATTTTGTCGAACCTACACATGCCAGAGTCAGAATCTGGTGACTTACCCAGCTTGTACCATCATGCGCGACGGCCCAATAACTTTTAACTCAAAAAAACTACTTTTGAGATTCTATATAACGATGCAACGGCGACTGGTTCAAACCTTTTGCAACAAAGCTAAACCACGACTCTGAAACCGGGTTTTCTTTAATTTTCTGCAAAACCTCGTCCGCCTGTGCTTTCGTATCAAAACTCGCAAATACCGAAGCACCTGTACCACTCATACAAGCGATTGAATAATTATTAATAATATCAATAGCTTGAGACACCAGAGGATAGCTTTCAATCACCACTGGCGTACACACATTCCGCCACTCATGCCGCGAAAGGTCGCATAGTTTGATGGCAGAACAATCCCGTGTCAATTGCGGATGACAAAAGACTTCTTTTGTCGAAACATGCACGGGTGGCACGAGCACAAAATACCACTTTTCGTCTGGCGAAATCGGGCTTAATTTTTCACCGATACCTTCCGCAAAAGCCGCAAACCCACGCACGAAGACAGGAACATCAGCTCCGAGAAATAAACCCATTTCAGCCAGCTGATCGACGCTGAAGTTCATTTGCCACATCTCATTGAGTGCCACTAAAGTGGTTGCAGCATCAGAGCTTCCGCCACCCAGACCTGCGCCCATGGGAATATTCTTTTTAAGAGAGACATCAACACCAAAAAGCCGTTCTGATGAAGGTTTTTTAGACAAGAAGTTTTTACGCAGCAGTATCGCCGCACGCACACTGATGTCTTCACTCTCAGGCACTTCGAAATCAGCACAATGACGGATAATTTTATCGTCATCTCTCAGCACAAAAGTCATCTCATCTGAAAAATCAATGAACTGAAAAACGGTCTGTAACTCGTGATAACCATCCTCACGTTGACCAGTGATGTGCAACATCAAATTTAATTTAGCAGGTGCCGGCCAAATTCTAACGTTCATAAGTCTTCACATTACTCAGTGTCAGCTATCTACTAACCATTGTCTGAGCACCAATCTTATATCCAATTCTTCATTATCTTCACGACTTAAATAAACCGAGTGCGGTAGCAATAATTCGTTACCCGCGTAGTCTGCCATCTCCACAGTCCAACCGGATTGTTTAATAGTATCTAACAGTTCCTGATCATTCCACTGTATCGCCTCCACAGAAAATGACCTGGCGGGCAACCCACGAATCCAGTCTCTCATCGCACTGACTGGCAGACTCACACCTAATATCGATGAAAAAACATTATCGACATTACTGACCTGTCTTCTGCGTCCATCAGGATAGCGAATCACTGCCCGTTGACCATTACCCTGTATCAGATAACTACCGACACCCAGAGGTAAGATAAGACGTATAGAATAATCTTGATTAGATTGCTTCCAGATGAGGTCAACGCTACCACCGGTCGCTTCAGTTTGCACCCCCAGTCTGCCACGGACTTCCCAAGCTTTAATCTGCTGACGTTTTTGTTGTTGCTCAGGCCAGCCTCCAGGCTCACTAGTTATTTTTTCTTTTATTACAGAGCAAGAAGCCAATGTTAAAAACATCAGGGCATAAGCCAAACGAATTGAAATAAGACGAAACATAGTTTTTAAAACGGGAAATAGAGAAAGTTAATTGAAATGAGCCGCTATTGTAATCACTGCTTCGAGTGAAAACAAATCAAGTCAACATCGATACAAAATACTAAGGGTTTAAACGGTGCAGAGTCTCAACTAAAACGGGATTTTTCGCATTACTCACCTTACCTTTGTCCCAGACTTTTCGTGCTTTATCTTTTTGATTAGACTTCCACAACACTTCACCATAGTGCGCAGCTATCTCAGCATCTTCCAGCATTTCGAAAGCTTTAGATAAATACTTTAAAGCGTCATCCATTTTTCCCAGCCTAAAACTCACCCAACCTAAACTATCCATTATTGCGGGGTCATCAGGCACTAAATCTGCCGCTCTTTTAATATATTTTAAAGCTTCCTTATATCTGACCGTGCGGTCAGCCAGCGTAAAACCTAAGGCATTTAGGGCATTTGCGTTATCAGGTTCTTTTGAGATAACTTTTAACAGATCAGATTCAGCCATATCAAGGCGATCAACTTTTTCTGCCATCAAACCACGAGCATATAACAGATTTATATCATCACGATTTTGCTGCAGGGCTCGACTATACATTTCCACGCCTTCTTTAAAGCGTTGCTGACTTCTCAGTATTTCACCTTGCGCAAGATAGCATCTGACGCGTAATTCCCAACCCGTTTGCTCTTCTGCCAGAGCTTCGAGTTTAGCCAGCCCTTCATCTGGTTTACCGAGTACTGCCAGTAATACCCCGATACGTAACTGCGCATCAAAAACATAGTCACCACTTTTCACTTTCAGATAATGCGACACCGCTTGTTTATCATCGCCTTGATTCTGTGAGATGCGACCCAGGTAATAATTTGAGACTGAAACTTTTTGATCTATCTCGATGAGATGATTGAGTACTTCAACTGCCTCATCAAGCTGTTTTCTTTCGATATAGAGCAGCGCCAGGCTTAAAGCGATTTCACCGTCATCAGGCAGATTCTCATGCAGGATCAAGTATTGTTCTGTAGCAGCATCCAATTCACGTCGTTCGACCAGCATGCGGGCATATTGCAAACGTAATGTATTATTTTCAGGCAACTCTTCTAACAACTGTTTTATCAATAGAGCAGCTTCTTCGTGACGACCCTGCGCTGATAAAATTCTGGACTTTATAATGAGTACTTCATGCAGTGAAGGGTCAATCTCCAGCACCTGATCAAGAATAGCCAGCGACTCGTCATACTTTTTCAGCTGTGCGGCATAACGTGACTGCAATATCAACAGATGTTTGTTTTTTGTATCCTTACTGTTCAAGCTTTGCAATACGACATAAGCATCTTCCGTAGTCGCTTCTTTAGCCAGCAACTGCTTGACGGCTAAGGCTTCATCAACGGATGACTCATTTGTGTTTTGAAAGATACTTTCGATATAGGGCACTGCCTTATCTGGCTGACCAAGTTTAAGATAAGCAACCGCGTACATTCTCGGTATATCATCCGCGTCCGGCTCCAGATCATGCCAACGATCTAAAGCCACAAGCGTTTCTTCATAATTCTCACCGTACAAAGCAATATAGGCAGCACGTGCAGCGATGCGACTATCTTTAATTGATTTTGCCGCTTCACCATAATATTTCAGCGATGCTTCAACGTTTCCACTATTACCAGCAAATTCTGCTGCCAGTAGATTGAACAGAGACTCTTCATCAAGTTTTTCTGGTTCTTTTATTTCTGTAATCTGGGTAGACGCTTCACTGGAAATCTTGCTACTTACAGCTTGTTTATTATCAGTTGCACCGTCACTAGGGCGAGAGATAGCAGTTTCCTGCTTATCCACCACCGTGTTTTCGGAATCTACCTTTGACGGCGACGTTGCTACACATGAAGACAATAAAGGAACAAATAATAGGCTGGCGATAACTGCCTGCTTACGCGATGACTTCTTAATAGGGCGAGTTACGCGACTAACAATAGATTGAATACTCAACATAAATTTAATTTTAATTTTCAACATAGTCTAAAAATTGTAAAAAGATTGTGTGCGTCTACCTACCGTGCCGGGCAGAAAACACCTTTAGCGACTTCAGGTGCGTGTTATTAACACTAGACCCTATAATACTGGCAGACAGTAATACTATGTCAAGATTGGTGACAAAAATCCTCAACAAATGAATAAAATATCGTATTCTGCTTGAGTTAAGTGCATCCATCCCTCAAAATTGCTCGTTTTCCCGTAAAGTTACTGTTCCGCAACCGTCTATGTCTTTGATTACGCTGGGTATCAATCATAAAACCGCGCCGCTTGAGCTGCGCGAACGGCTTGCGTTCACCCCACAATCTTTACCAGAAGCCTTATCCAGCCTAAAAAAACTCAGTCATATCGAAGAAGCCAGTATTCTATCGACCTGTAACCGCACCGAACTCTATTGCGTTACGTCTGAAGATAATGACCAAAAAATCATCGAATGGTTCAGCAATTTTCACGGCTTAGACACTGATCTGATACGGGAACATCTCTATGTCCATGCGCATGAGGCAACTATACGTCACGCCATGGAAGTTGCCAGCGGACTGGATTCTATGGTGCTTGGCGAACCCCAGATTGCCGGCCAGATGAAAGATGCTTATGCACTGGCAAATGAACATGGCACCATCGGGCAATTACTAGGCAAGCTTTATCAACGTGCTTTCGCTGTTTCTAAACAAGTGCGCACCGACACCGACATCGGTTCCAGTCCAGTATCTGTTGCTTTTGCAGCGGTCAGCCTGGCCAAACAGATTTTCGGTGACCTCAAACAGACAACCGTATTATTGGTTGGTGCTGGTGAGACCATCGAACTAGCCACTCGGCACTTACACTCTCAGGGTGTTGGTAACATCATTATCGCTAATCGCAGCGTCGAACGTGCGCAGAAACTGGCTGGTGAATTCAATGGCCAGGCCATCAGTCTGCAACACATCGGTGAGCATCTACACCGTAGTGACATCGTCATATCATCAACCGCCAGTCCCCTACCGATAATCGGCAAAGGCACTGTAGAGCGCGCATTGAAGCAACGCAAACATCAACCCATCTTTATGGTTGACCTGGCTGTGCCTCGTGATATCGAACCAGAAGTCAGTGAACTTGACGATATATATTTATACAGCGTTGACGACCTACAATCCGTTATCGAAGAGAACATGGAAAATCGCCAGCAGGCAGCACAACAAGCCTCTGAGATCATCGATGTACAGGTGCAGCATTTCTTGCAGTGGCAACGCTCTCTTGGCTCTGTCGACGTCATCGCACAGATCAGACAAAGCACACAAGAAATCAGTAACGAAGTGCTCAGGAAAGCAAAAAAACAGCTAGCCGCCGGGCAAAGTGCTGAAGAGGCGCTCGACTTTCTGGCGCATACCTTAACCAATAAATTTTTACATCAGCCAAGCACCAAATTGCGCCAGGCGAGTCAGGAAGATCGAGATGATATTTTAAACATCGCGCAAGACCTGTTTCTTAACGTCGATGTAAACAGTGATTCAGATAAAAAACAATAAATGAAAGACTCAATACTAAATAAGCTCCACATGCTGATCGACCGGCATGAAGAAGTCGCCGGCCTGCTTGCCGACCCTGACGTTATCGGTGATCAAAATCAGTTCCGCGAGCTTTCGCAAGAATACGCTCAGCTGGAGCCTGTCGTGAAGTGTTTCCAAAGCTACAATTCAGCAAAGAACGATTTAGCCGAAGCCGATGAGATGCTGAAAGATGACGATACTGATGTCCGTGAGATGGCAGTTGATGAAAAAAAGACTGCCAGCGAAAACATTGTAACATTCGAGCTCGAACTGCAAAAATTACTATTACCCAAAGATCCAAACGATGAGAGCAATATTTTTCTCGAGATTCGCGCTGGCACTGGCGGTGATGAGGCGGCAATTTTCGCCGGCGATCTATTCCGCATGTATTCCCGCTTCGCTGAATTAAAACGCTGGCAGGTTGAGATCATCAGCCAAAATATCGGAGAGCACGGCGGTTACCGGGAAATCATTGCACGCATCATCGGTAACGGCGCTTATTCGCAACTGAAATTTGAATCGGGAGCCCATCGCGTACAACGTGTACCTGAAACCGAATCACAGGGACGCGTACACACTTCCGCAGCAACGGTTGTTGTCATGCCAGAAGTCGCTGAAGTTGCACAGATAGAGATCAATTCCTCTGATCTACGTATCGATACTTACCGTGCTTCTGGATCAGGCGGTCAGCACGTCAATAAAACTGACTCCGCCGTCCGTCTGACTCATCTACCAACCGGTACGGTTGTTGAATGTCAGGATGAACGTTCACAACATAAAAACAAAGCTCGGGCGATGTCTCTGCTACAGGCGCGCATCATGGACGCCAAGATAGAAAAACAGAATGCAGAACAGGCACAGACAAGAAAGAGCCTGGTCGGTAGCGGTGATCGATCTGAGCGCATCCGTACCTATAACTATCCGCAAGGACGAGTGACTGATCATCGGATTAATCTCACCTTATATAAACTGGATGAAATCGTTCAGGGTGAACTCGATCAGGTCGTCGAACCGTTGGTTAACGAGTATCAGGCAGAGCAGCTTGCCTCTTTATCCAGTGAATAAAGCAGTAGATACTTACTCACAACAATACATCCGATGAATATCCAGCAAGCACTACAACAAGCCAGTTCTAGCTTGTCTGAAGTTAGCCCGACTGCCGCGCTGGATACTCAGGTATTGCTTAGCCATGTACTGCATTGCAACACCGCGCACCTGGCTGCATGGCCCGAAAAAGATCTTAGTAAAGAGCAGCAAACAAAATATCTGAATTTAATCCAACAGAGAATCAAGGGCATCCCGGTTGCATATCTAACACAGCAACGTGAATTTTGGTCTCTCAATTTTTCGGTCAACGACAGTACGTTAATCCCGCGCCCAGATACTGAAACACTGGTTGAATACATTCTGTCGAACTTTAACGATAAAGAAAACTTAACATTGCTTGATCTCGGCACCGGCACTGGCGCCATCGCAATATCAATCGCCAGCGAAAGACCCTCATGGGAGATAGTGGCCAGCGATCTTTCCGAGGATGCGATAATACTGGCAAAACAGAATAGTGAAACACATCAGACCCATCGCATTGCATTTCTTCAGAGCGACTGGTTTTCAGAAGTATCACGTTATGATTTTGACATCATCGTGAGCAACCCACCCTACATCGCAGCCAATGATCCACACCTGCGACAAGGTGATGTTCGTTTCGAGCCAGAGCGCGCATTGATCTCGGGAGAAACTGGCATGGATGATATCGAGCATTTATGCTTACATGCGAAAGATTACCTAAAGGAAGGCGGCTCTTTTATTGTCGAACATGGTTATAATCAACAACATCTAGTCGCTGAGTGTTTTACTAACAATGGTTATATCGATATCAAACAGAAACAAGATCTAACGGGACACGTTCGAATGACAACAGGGAAAACCTTGCACACTCACTAAATGTGTAAGTAGAAGTTCATATACACAGCATAAAAAATATAATACTGATTAAATATTATGGCTGACGAAATCACCTTCAATGACGAACAACTGCTACATTACAGTCGTCAGATCATGCTGCCGCATTTTGGCATTGAGGGACAACAACAGCTTCACGATGCACATGTAGTCATCATAGGTATCGGTGGCCTGGGTAGCCCTGCTGCTTTATATCTTGCTGCATCGGGCGTAGGCACACTGACATTGGTCGATTTCGATACTGTTGATGACAGTAACTTGCAGCGCCAGATAATTCATCGCTCCAATAATATCGGCACCAGCAAAGTCATTTCGGCAAAAGAAACTTTACTCGCTATCAATCCAGAAACAACGATTCATTGTGTCGATAAAAAGCTGTCTCTGAATGAATTAGAATCATTGATCTCAAATGTAACCTGTGTCATCGATGCCACCGATAATTTTAATACTCGCTTTCTTATCAACCACGCCTGCGTCTCACAGAAGATCGCTTTGATCTCCGCCGCTGCCATACAGTACGAAGGTCAGATTAGCGTGTTTAATCTACGTAAAGAAAACAGTCCATGTTACGCCTGCCTCTATAGCGAAGACGGTGCCGATGAGAACACCAATTGCAGCGATAACGGCATACTTGCGCCCGTAGTCGGTATACTCGGCAGCATGCAAGCATTAGAGACCATCAAACTAATCTGCAATATAGGCGACACATTACAGAACCGCTTGTTAATATTCGATGCACTGTCACTGCAGTGGCGCACGATGAAACTTAACAAAGACCCGAATTGCTCAACCTGTAACAATTAATACCGAAAGAACAAACTATCTATGCCTGCATCACGACAAACACTCGCCTTACCACGCCCTCTGGTAAACAAGATACTGGCACACGCTCAAAAGACACCTGACATAGAGGTTTGCGGATTAATCGGCAGCAGCTCATCAAGGGTAAAGGATTATTATCCGATCAAAAATATTTCCAATAATCCAAGTAGCCGTTTCTCGATGGATGCACCGCAACAGATACAAGCCATGAAAGAAATGCGCGGCAAACAGCAGACACTTTTCGCCATCGTGCATTCACATCCAACATCGGTTGCAGTACCGTCACTATTAGATATCAAAGAGAATACTTATAAAGATGTTTTTTACATCATCATTTCACTTAACACCAAAGGCGTTTTAGAAATGCGTGCATACAGTCCGCAGAAAGACGACATGGTGGAGATTGAATTGCTGCTGGAAAACAGCTGATAAGCACGGTTTTCAGATTACAGTCTAACGGTAATAGCTGCCTGAGCACTGGCCTGAATACTAGTCGTAATTCTGCCCATACCCCTGATCATAACCGTAACCCGGATATTGACCATCGTATCGATTGTTCGGTGTGCGCACAAACTCTCGTATTTTACCGTCAGGTTGCATGGTCAATAAATGATTGCCTGAAAGCTTATATTTAAAACGCATCAACTTCTCATGGCCATCGACATTGGCAAGCAGATATTCATTTTGCACCTTAAGCTGGCCAGTCAGATAGCGTGAATCACCATCACTCCATAGATACCGTCTATTTTTAATACCCAGCATTTCTCCATCTTGTGCTACCCACAAACCGTTTAAATTCGGTTTTTTCAAGCCACAAAAATCGGTAACACATAGCTTCTCCTGCCTATACTGCTTTTTTGACTGCTTTGCTGACAACTGAGGTGGCGAAAACTGACTCCTTACCTGAGCGCCTGATGGAACAGCTGGTCGCGAGTTCTGCCGTGACGGCAGCAATTTTGCCAACGGTGACGGTCTGCTCAACTGTTTATTTTTCTGCTGAATATTATTCAGCCTGTCGTTGGCACGCACATTATTACCCGGTCTTTCACGCTGCTGTACTGCCTCAGGTGAACTATAGTTAAAGTTTTGCACTATCGGTATTATGGGTTGGGCAGGTTGTACTTGCTGTGGAGCACGCATCTGAACCGGCGGTTGAACTTGCGATTTAGCTTTAGCTTCAGCATCAGGGTTCCATTTGGATGACTCCCAGGGTTCTTTAACCCAACCGTCTAAATCTGTTGAAGACCACCGCGTGCCATACGGCCCATAGCTATTGTACGAATATCTATGCGTTGGCAAAACTCCCCAGTCTGGACTGCCCCATGCAGGGCTAGCGCCATCAAAAGCCGATTGCGTCCAGGGAGACTGCAGCCAGGGCGATCTTGAAAATGTGTTATTCGCATAATGAGACCCCGGATAACCGTATGCTCCATAGGCACTATTATTCGAAACCCTATCCAGGATTCCCATCGCCTCCATCATACTCATCATCATTCTTACAAATGGCAGCTTACTGTCAGATTGATAAAGTCTTGTTTGAGCATGTGCAATCTGGCTACCTGAAACCGCCAGTAGCAATGCAAAAATTGTTATTCTTGTTAACGTTTTCAACGAGACTTTTATCCGAATAATTATGCACATAATTGCGCCAACCCAATAGGTATTATATGCCATTAATTGCTTAACTTTTAGTGCGTACCGTCCGTGCACAGCAGTTTTTAAAAAAACCTTCCCGGCATCCAAACTACAATCTTAAAAAAACGGCACCAAATGGAATTTTTACTGCTGATAGACGTCTTATCTTACAGAGGGAAAACCATTGCATAATTTTCTGATCTCATTTGCCACGATAACAGCTATCGGCGTAGGAGCATTGCTCTATCGGTTGATAGAAAACGAGTTCGGCTCCAATATCGGCTTTCTTGCAGGATTTATCATCATAACGGTCAGCGCCTACTTCATAAACACCCGACACTGGTAACAATTATCATTTCGTCGCGCCTCGTCAATCGAAAGGCGCGCTCTGTCACTCTTTTGCCCGGCCAGTTCTCTACAATACCGTCACCAATGGATAGTGGAGTAATGACTGTGGAGAAGTTTCTAATACTAATAGCTGCTATAACAAGTATCGTCATAGGAGTAGCGGCTTACAGATTTATAGAGCATGCATACGGCGCCAACATCAGCTTTCTTGTCGGTTTTACTACTCTTGTAGTCAGTGTGTATCTTATTAACACTAGCGAGATATGATACTTCGTAGCTGATTGTCTTATTGCTGTCTTAACGACAAAGACTCACTCAATTACTATGACCGTCTCTTAAAAGACCAGGTGAAATAAAAGTTAGCCACTTCATTGTCATCCACATCCCTACCCGTTGTTCTAGCCGTTACCATAGCAATATCGCCTGTACATTTTAACTGCGCCACTGCATTTGTTATCTTATCGAAATCAACACATGAAAAAGTGACTTTGGATTGTGCTTTTTTCACAAACTCAGCTTTCAGTTCCACAATTATCAGCGCTATATCTGCATCGCTACCTTTTAATGCCATCAGAACCGGCGCCGCTGTCGATAATTCTGCAGCCATACTTTGCACAGCAAAGTACATCGAATTAAACGGATTTTTATTACCCCATCGCATTGGAACTTCGCTGACTGATATAGCTTCATCCAGCTGAATCATTTTAATACCGCTGAGCAACCCCATAGGCAGGCTCTTTAAGTAATAGAATCGCTGCCGCCATGGAGATAAAAAATCATCCCTAAATCTTGCTTGCCGGTGTGTAAGCATCGTCACTCGCTGTATACGATCAAACCTTCTCTAGAGTATTTTCATCCGTATGATGAAAAATTGCCTCATTGATAGGAATCCACAACTGTGTATCTTGTTTGTAGCTGAATTTGCCGTCATCATGGATAACGATATCCACCCCATAGCTTTTCGTTTTGTAGGTATCGTTAAGGAATTTGTTAGACATAACACCGTATGTTTCTGAGCCACATACAGCTTCCAGGCGAAAGCTTTTACTGTCCTCATCAACGCAGCCACCTGCATTGACAGTAACCCCTCGCGGCACCATCAGAGTTTTTAAAACTTGACCGTTTTCTTTATCCCACAACCAGTAACCTAATTCTTCATGAAAAGCTTCATCGCTATCGATAGGCCATGCTGTCATTGAATATCGTAGTCCATATAATTTTTGCGGCCCATTATTCACCGGTCCTATTGGTATAAATACCGCTTTTTCACGGTATTTAGTCAC
>WTCC01000300.1 GCA_013138755.1 Gammaproteobacteria bacterium | reverse complement strand
TTTTAACTTTTGGCACTATACCTGAACTCGATCATATCGGTCGACCTAAAGTATTTTATGGACAAAGTATTCATGATCGTTGTTATCGCAGACCTTTCTATGACAAAGGTCTGTTTGCAGAAACATTTGATGATGAAGGTGCAAAAAAAGGCTGGTGTTTATACAAGCTTGGCTGCAAAGGACCAACGACCTACAACGCCTGTGCGACCACTAAGTGGAATGACGGTACCAGTTGGCCGATCGAATCGGGACATCCCTGTCTCGGCTGCTCCGAACCTGACTTCTGGGATGGTGGCGGTTTCTATAAGTCACTTTCAATGCCAACTGAAAACATAACTCAGACAGCTATTTATACAGCTGCCGGCGCAGCGGCAGTTGGTGTTGCCATAGGCGCGATGAACAAGAGTAAAAAGAACAGTGCTGTGGCTGCACACAACGAAACGACCATCGATGATCTGGAAAAATGAAACAGCGATTTAAAAGCTTGTATGCAGGTGCGAATGCAACTAAAACGAGGGAAGCATGATGAGTGAAATAGAATTCCTGAACTGGGCACGCGGACCGGGTTTTCAGATTGCCGTTATTATTTTCATCGCCGGCGTAATCATACGCTTCGGTGAGATTTTATTGCTAGGCCGTAAAGCGAATCTTGCAGAAGCCAAGGGCTCGGAGATGAGCGGTGGTCTGCGCACGATTGTTTCTAGATCCATCCCTGATAAAAGCACATTTCAGCGTTCGACGTTCACTGTTGTTGCCGGTTACATTTTTCACATAGGACTATTCGTCACCATATTTTTATTCGCGCCTCACATCCTGATGTTTAAAGATATCATCGGATTTGGCTGGCCATCATTACCGACACCCGTGGTCGATGCCATGGCAGTAGTAACCATCATCGCTTTGTTAGCCGTACTTATCCATCGCATGAGAGATACAGTGCTTAAATTTTTAACCACCAAAGAAGATTATCTTGTCTGGATGCTAACCGTCCTTCCATTGATCACCGGTTATATGGCATTTCATCGTATAGGATTAACGGCGCCAACACTGCTCTCCATTCATATTCTCAGCGTTGAGTTATTGCTGATCATCTTTCCATTTACCAAGTTAATGCATGCATTTACATTTGCACTGTCACGTTGGTATAACGGTGCCATATCAGGATACAGAGGAGTTCAGTCATGAGTGCTTCATTAGAGAAAGGCATCAATGCACTAAAAGAACAGGTCGACTCAACCACTGCATCCTTTTTCAGCAGTTGTGTACATTGCGGCATGTGTGCCGATGCATGTTTGTTCTACACAGAGACCGGCTGCCCAACATCTACACCCATCACTAAAGCCGAGCCGTTACGTCGTATATGGAAGTCTGAATACACTTTACTGGGCCGCATCGGAAAGATGTTCGGGCTGACAGCTACGGTCGATGATGCGCTACTGACTAAATGGGAAACACGGGTATATGACAACTGTACCTTATGTGGCCGCTGCTCGATGGTGTGCCCGATGGGTATCGATATCGCCCTGCTGATTCGAAAAACACGTGAAGGCATGGCAGCAGCCGGTCATGCACCGAAAGACTTGATCGGCGCCACCAAACGTGCTGTCACCATCGGCAGCCCGATGGGCGTGAAACTGCCAGCGTTGATGGCACAGATAAAACACGTAGAAAAAGATACCGGCATGACCATCCCGCTAGATGTTGTCGGTGCTGAATACATGTTGCTGTTATCTTCAATGGAGATTATGAACTTTCCCGAGTTTATCGAAGCGACTGCAAAAATATTTGATAAAGCCGGCGTTACCTGGACCATTTCAACAGAAGCTTTCGAAGCGACCAACAGCGGTATCCAGATCGGTGTCTCTGATATAGCCGCTGAACTGGTACAACGTATCGTTGATGCTGCTAAAAAGTTAAAAGTTAAAACTGTAATCAGCCCTGAATGCGGTCACGCTTACATGGCCATCCGTTGGGACGGTCCAAACCTCGTCGGTAAACCTTTTAGTTTTAAGGTGCGCCATATCCTCGAGGTACTTGAGGAGTTCCGCAAAGACGGTCGTCTGAAAATTACAGGAAAAGAAACACGGCGGCTCACCTATCACGATCCCTGCCAGATTTCGCGCCGTGGCGGTGTAATCGATCAGCCACGCAACTTGATTAACCTGTTCTCTGACAACTTTGTTGAAATGCCCGACCACGGCAAAATGGGCTGGTGCTGCGGTGCCGGTGGCGGTGTTAGTTCCAACGAACGCGCTGACAAGGTTCGCCTCAAGGTCTTCCAGCGTAAAAAAGATCAACTCGATGAAATAAAACCCGATGCAATTGTCAGCGCCTGCTCGAACTGCCGAATTCATCTCGAAGATGGGCTTGAAGAATACAACATGGATATTCCATTGATGAGCTTGACTGAAACACTTGCTGAACATCTGGCTGATTAACATCAGGAGCATAAAATGAGCCAAATAAGTAATGACGCAGAATTTAAACAGGCGTTACAAAACCTGGATTCAAAGCAGCAAAGAACTGTGGCTGCATTGTTTGTAGAACATGTTCTTGCACTGAGCGACGATGACAGAATAAAACGTGCCATTAAAATTGCAACGGACAACAGTGCATCAGAAGACGAGATATCAGATGCGCTGAGATCAGCAAAATCTGCGATCATGGACAGCTCAACACGTTGTGGCGCTGAAGGTAACTGGACCAATCAGGCCGGTTATTTTGTTGCCCGCGCAGCGGTTGCTGCAATGACACCAGTAGCACAATCAAAATCTGGCGGTCCGGCATGGCAGGCGGCCATGAGCAGCAGAATGGCACAGACAAGTATACTAATTGACAACAGCTCCGATGAAGTACTGGAACATTCAGAAAATGAATGGCAGTACGGCATACTGTCAAACTATCTAAACTCATAAAGAAGAGAGAATTAACATGAGCGAATCAGGTGGAAACGAAAGAATTGTAGTTGACCCGATTACCCGTATCGAAGGTCACCTGCGCATCGAAGCACAGATGAATGGCAACAAGATCGAGAAGGCCTATTCATCCGGCACCATGGTGCGTGGTATCGAAACTATTCTAAAAGGACGAGACCCGCGTGACGCCTGGGCTTTCGCGCAGCGTATCTGCGGCGTGTGTACATTAGTCCATGGACTTGCCTCCATTCGTTCGGTGGAAAATGCACTGGATTACAGTATTCCTAAAAATGCTGATCTGATTCGCAATCTGATGAGTGGCGCGCAATACATCCACGACCATGTTATGCATTTCTATCATCTTCACGCACTTGACTGGGTCGATGTTGTCTCTGCCTTAAGCGCTGATCCAAAAGCTACTTCTGAACTCGCGCAATCTTTAAGTAGCTATCCAAAGTCTTCTCCAGGTTACTTCGCCGACATGAAGAAAAAACTGAAAGGTTTTGTTGAATCCGGTCAGTTGGGGATCTTTGCCAAAGCTTACTGGGGGCACCCTGCTTACAAACTACCGCCCGAAGCCAACCTGATGGCAGTATCACACTACCTCGAAGCCCTGTCATGGCAGCGCGATGTTGCACGCCTGCATACTATCTTTGGCGGCAAGAGCCCGCATCCTAACTTTGTTGTTGGTGGTGTACCCTGCCCGATCGATCTGAACTCAGATTCAGCCATCAACATGAAAAAACTGTCACAAGTACAGGACATCATCAATCAGATGAAAATGTTTGTTGATCAGGTTTATGTACCGGACACGTTAGCCATCGCCGGTTTCTATAAAGACTGGACCACCCGCGGCGAAGGTCTGGGTAACTTCCTGACTTATGGTGACTTCCCGTCTAACGGTATGGGCGATGTGTCTGGGTTTATGATTCCACCCGGCGCAATTTTAAATCGCGACCTCAGCACCATTCACGATGTTGATATGAACGCCGCTGAGGAGATCAAAGAATATGTTTCACATTCATGGTACGACTATGAAAACGGTAAAGACGCCGGCCTACATCCATACGATGGCGAAACCAATCTGAATTACACCGGCCCTAAGCCTCCCTATGATCATCTTGATGTAGAGCAGTCATACTCTTGGCTGAAATCACCTCGCTGGAAAGGTCATTCAATGGAAGTGGGTCCATTGGCACGCGTACTGATGTTATATGCAACAGGGCATGATCAGACCAAAGAGCTGGTCAACATGACGCTGAGCAAACTGGATATTCCGGTAGAAGGACTGTTTTCCACTTTGGGTCGTACTGCTGCTAGAACACTGGAGACCAAAATTTTTGCAGATGCTATGCAAGGCTGGTATGACGATTTAATTATCAATATCAAAGCCGGTGAAACCAAAACCTTCAACGAAATATTATGGGAACCTTCTAGCTGGCCGAAAAGTGCTCAAGGCGTTGGCTTCATGGAAGCGCCTCGCGGTGGTCTCGCACACTGGATCGTCATCGAAGATGAGATCATAAAAAATTATCAGGCCGTCGTACCCAGTACATGGAACGCAGGCCCAAGAGACAGCAAAGGTCAGCCGGGAGCGTACGAAGCAGCGCTGGAAGACAATCACACATTACATGATGTAAAACAACCGGTAGAAATCCTACGCACCATTCACAGTTTTGATCCCTGCCTTGCTTGCGCAGTACATCTAACAGATCCTGATGGTGAAGAAATTATTAAGGTAAA
>WTCC01000363.1 GCA_013138755.1 Gammaproteobacteria bacterium | reverse complement strand
TGTCAACTTCTTCAGGTGACTCCATTGGGAAGGACAGGACATTGGTCGCTTTATCTTTATCGCGATACTGTTTATTTAGCTCCCGTATATCATCCGATGTCGTAATCAACATACTGGCTATAGCAGGGACATCATCTAAATATGCCGCTTCAGCCCATATCTGCAATAAACCGAGCTCTGGTACATCACCAGCTAAATGTTCTGTGCCGGATTTCAAACTTTCATCAGCCTCCAACTCGTCAGAAATCGTAATGTCTACCGTTATAGACATGGCAGTATCTTATCCCTAAACAACAGAGCGTTAATTAGATTCATCTTCTTCATAAGCATGAACAATTTTCTTTACCAGAGGATGCCTTACGATGTCAGTCTTTTCAAAATAAGTTATCCCAATATCATCAATATCTATCAGTATCTTTAACGCATGACGTAAGCCCGAGGTTTTATCTCTCGGCAAGTCCACCTGAGTGATGTCGCCAGTGATTACCGCTTTTGAACCAAAACCTATACGCGTCAAAAACATTTTCATCTGATCGATCGTGGTATTTTGCGCTTCGTCTAGAATAATAAATGCATCATTAAGTGTTCGACCGCGCATATAAGCTAAAGGAGCAATTTCAATAATATTACGTTCGATATATTTCGCTACTTTTTGCTGACCCAACATTTCAAACAATGCGTCATACATCGGACGCATATACGGATCGATCTTCTGAGCCAGATCACCAGGCAGAAAACCCAGTCTCTCACCCGCTTCTACCGCCGGTCGCACAAGGATTAACCGATCGACAAGATCATTCTCCAGCGCTTCGACCGCACTGGCAATCGCAAGGTATGTTTTACCGGTACCAGCAGGACCAACACCTAACGTTAGATCACTGGTATTTATCTGTGCAAGATACTGCTGCTGGTTTTTCCCTCGACCTTTAAATTTTCCATGACGAGATTTAAAAGATGGTGAAGGTTCATCTTCGACATCAGAAGATTTATCTTTGACGTTATCATTCAGATACAGTTGCACTGCAGCCGGCGACAACTTCTCATGTCCCGCAACATTGTAGAGTGTTTGAATAACGTTTTTAACCGCTTTTAATTGACGACCTTCACCGGTAACTTCAAAACAATTACTGCGGCTATTTATTTTAACGTCATAATATTCTTCTATCTGACGCAGGTGTCCATTAACAGGGCCACAGAGATTGATCAAACGTTCGTTATCAACCGGAACTAATTCAAACTGAATATTGCTAATAGCAGATGGGATTTGACTGTCAGAGTTACGCATTAATATTTACGGTTATGCAGGTTTGCGATTTTCGTAATCCGGCTGTTTGATGCCAGCCACCACAACCTGCGACAGACCAACCAGTTCACCTTGCAGTGAATTTGTTCTTGCTTCTGTAATTTCAACATCGACGAACTGACCGATTAATTCCTTAGTACCTGCAAAATTGACCACTCGATTATTTTCAGTGCGGCCAGACATCTGCGCATCACTTTTCCTGGAAACATTATTGACAAGAACTGTCTGTATCGTACCCACCATCTGTTCACTAATCTTTGTAGTATTGGACGCAATAAGATCCTGCAGGATAGCGAGGCGATGTTTCTTTATAAGATCCGTCGTGTTATCTAACAACGATGCCGCCGGTGTACCCGGACGGGCGCTGTAGATGAAACTATAAGAATAATCGAAACCAACTTCCTCAATTAATTTTATGGTGTCTGCAAAATCTTCATCTGTTTCATCTGGAAAACCAACGATAAAATCAGACGATATAAAAATACCAGGGCGGGCAATCTTTAAGCGACGAATAATATCTTTATAGTGTTCTGCCGTGTGGCCACGCTTCATGGCTGAGAGAACTTTGTCTGAGCCACTCTGTACCGGCAGATGCAAAAAACTGACCAGCTCAGGCACCTGCGCATAAACCTCCACCAGATCATCATTAAACTCCATCGGATGCGAAGTGGTGAATCGAATCCGGTCGATTCCATCTATTGCCGCAACGTAGTGGATGAGTAAAGCAAGGTCTGCAGTTAAACTCTCGCCCTCTTCACCTTGCATTACACCGCGATATGCATTGACATTTTGACCGAGCAGATTGACTTCGCGAACGCCTTGCTCCGCTAGACCAGCAACCTCAGCGAGGACATCATCAAACGGACGGCTAACTTCTTCACCTCGGGTATAAGGCACCACACAGAAACTACAGTACTTACTGCAACCTTCCATGATAGACACAAAAGCAGTCGGACCATCAGCCTTAGGCGCTGGCATACAGTCAAATTTCTCAATTTCAGGAAAACTGATATCAACAACTTTTTTATGAGTCTCGCTGACACCCGATAACATTTCCGGTAAGCGATGGATTGTCTGCGGCCCAAACACCATATCGACATAGGGCGCCCTTTTCTGTATTTCAGCACCTTCCTGACTCGCCACACAACCACCAACACCGATGACCAGGTCAGGCTTATCCTTTTTCCAATTCTTCCAGCGTCCCAATTGAGAAAACACTTTCTCCTGCGCTCTTTCTCTGATCGAACACGTGTTCAACAGCAGTACATCCGCTTCTTCCGGATTAGTGGTTATTTCAAGATCGTGAGAGTCTGCGAGCACATCAGATATACGTGATGAGTCATACTCATTCATCTGACAACCATATGTTTTGATGAATAATTTACGCGTCGGCGCAGTCTTGGTTTTGATTGTCATTCGTGTCTAACAGAGTAGCTATATATGGATTGTAATTATACTAGTCAGAACCTTCTATATCTACCGCTTGATTAACAGCAACCCCGCATTAATAGGGTATTTTGACGTAGATAATAAATACAGGATGAACAAAGCGCCATAGAAACAAAGCGATGCCCTTATACAGACCCTCTCCGAATAACTAAATGATTCAACTACTACTTACTCGACCGTAACAGATTTTGCCAGATTACGCGGCTGGTCGACATCCGTACCCTTGCGTACCGCAACGAAATAAGAAAACAGCTGCAAAGGAACAGCGAATAAAATAGGTGCTAACTCCGCTTCAACTGCAGGAATTTTCATCACATGACAGTTTTCACCTAAATCGGTTACATCTAACCGCTCATCTGCAAACAGATAAACTTCACCACCACGAGCCAATATTTCCCGAATATTAGATTTTATTTTACCTTCAAAACCGTCCATGGAGGCAATGGCAATAGTCGGCATATCCTGATCGATCAAGGCTATCGGCCCATGCTTTAATTCGCCAGCTGGATAAGCGTCAGCATGAATATAGGATATTTCTTTTAACTTTAAGGCACCCTCCAGAGCAATCGGAAACAATGTACCCCGACCAATAAAGATGGCATTTTCCAGGTCAGTAAATGTTTCTGCCCATTCATCGATAGTATCTTTATTTTGCAATACTCGTGTTATCAGAGCTGGCAGCCCCTGAGCCTGTTGAAACAAAGATCTTTCACTATCCTCGGATAACTGTCTACGTTTACCTAACGCAACAACTAACATCAACAAGGCTACAAGCTGCGTGGTGAATGCTTTGGTGGAAGCAACTCCAATTTCAGGACCCGCACGCGTCATCAACTTAAGCTCACTTTCCCGAACCAGCGAACTCTCCGGCACATTACACACTGACAAGGTTAAATTAGTTATTTCTTTAATCGCACGTAGTGCTGCCAAAGTATCCGCTGTCTCACCAGACTGCGAAATAGTGACGACTAAAGTGTCATCCATTAGCACTGTTTTTCGATAACGATATTCACTCGCCACTTCGACCCGACAAGGTACGCCGGCAATCGCTTCTAACCAGTAACGCGCAACCAGGCCAGCATGATAGCTTGTGCCACAGGCAATAATCTGCACGGCCTTAACCTGATCAAGAATTTTTTCTGCGCCTACGCCAAATGCCGTATCTGACAACTTTCCATTGATCACACGTCCTTCGAGAATATCAACCAGAACCGAAGGCTGCTCAAAAACCTCCTTCAGCATATAGTGACGAAATTCGCCTTTTGAAGTCGCATCCGCACTCAGGGCAGACTCTTTGATTTCTCGATTTACAACTTCGCCATCAGCATTGTAAATGACTAGCGAAGCCGTTCGAATATCTGCAATATCCCCTTCTTCTAAATAAATGAACCGACGGGTCACCGGCAACAATGCTGCGGCATCAGAAGCGATGAAATACTCACCGATACCAACGCCGATCACTAGAGGACTGCCACGACGTGAGGCGATCAAACGATCACTCTCACCATTAGACATTACACCTAAGGCATAAGCCCCTTCAAAATCAGCAGTAGCCAGGCGAACTGCACTAAGAAGATCGCCTTCCTGCTTTAGATAATATTCGATCTGATGCGCAGCAACTTCGGTGTCAGTTTCAGAGGTAAAACTAAAACCGTTCTTATTTTGCTGCTCACGAAGTTCACTGTGATTTTCGATAATGCCATTATGAACGATAACAACAGACTTGTTACACACATGAGGGTGCGCATTCTTCTCACTGGGCTCGCCGTGTGTCGCCCAGCGCGTATGTGCGACGCCTAACTTTCCAGTTACTTCTGTCTGCTCTAACGCATCGGCTAACTCTTTTACTTTACCAACGCGGCGGACACGGTTGATACAATTATCATTATCAAGTACTGCAATACCCGCAGAGTCATAACCACGATATTCCAGACGCCTTAATCCTTCCAACAAAATTGGCGTTACATTTCGTTCAGCAATCGCTCCGACTATTCCACACATAGTTAACCCTTTAAAATTTTAAATCCTGCCTAATGATAGAAGTTAATACACAAATATCATTGATTAACAGCTTCTATCTTACGATTGTTTCGCATGTTACCTGCTTATTTAACAAGCAGGTTATCTTGAATTTATCACTGATAGCATACGAAATGCTCGCACTTATTCACTAGATAAAAAAAGCCCCTGTAATCAGGGGCTTAGATACACTATTTACGAGAAAAATCTATAGTGACGCTTAGAACGGAATATCATCATCAAAACCATCATCCACCATTGCTGGCGCAGGCTGAGCCTTCTGTTGTGCCGGTGCTGACTGCTGAGCAGGTTGCGCTGGTGCAAAACCACCTTCACCGCCACGACTGTCGAGCATCTGCATAGTGCCACCTATGTCGACAACAACTTCTGTGGTATAACGATCCTGTCCATCCTGACCTTGCCATTTACGTGTCTGTAATTTGCCTTCGATGTATATTTTTGAACCTTTCTTTAAGTACTGACCGACAATTTCTGCCAACTTACCGAAGAATACTATGCGATGCCATTCTGTTTTCTCTTTCTTCTCACCCGAACTTTTATCGTTCCAGGTTTCTGAAGTTGCCAGTGTAATATTTGCCACTGCATTACCATTTGGCATGTATTTGATTTCTGGATCTTTACCTAGATTGCCAAGTAGAATTACTTTATTTACGCCACGTTGTGCCATGTTTCTTCACCTTATATATGTTTATCGTCGTATTATATTTATGCTTTTTTTAAGTGCTAGGAAGCACTCAATTCGAGCTCGCTAACGATAGCAATTTTTCTTCATCAAGGATATGTTTTTTCACTTTTAAATAGGCAACCGGGCCTGATTCATTTTCATCATCGATCATCGTCGCTTCGACTACACCTTCAACAGCCAGCAATTGCTCGACGCTAACATTATCTACATTGATAAGATAAGTACTTAAATAACCTGGTTTTTTCATACTGAGCGCCAGCAAAAACCAGAGCCCCAATGCACACAGCACCGTGATATAAACGCCCTGTATATCCCACACCTGGTGCGCATAACCGCCAATTGCACCGCCGGCGAAAGCACCAAGAAACTGACTACTCGAATACATTCCCATGGCAGTGCCTTTCTGTGTCGCCGGGGCAGTCTTCGTCACCAGCGATGGCAGTGATGCTTCCAATAGGTTAAAGCCCGTGAAGAAAATAACCAAGGCTAGTATCGTCATCCACAAGGTTTGATTATTCAAGAAGATAAATACCGCAATCATCAAGCTAAAGATAGCACCCACAAATACCGGTTTCATCGCCTGTTTTTTCTCAGCCATTATGATGAATGGCACCATGAGAACCAGCGATAGTGCAAATACTGGAAGATAGATCTGCCAGTGCTCCTTAGCGTCCAGCAATAATTCGTTTTGCAACACCAGCGGCAAAACCAGAAAAACACACATCAAGACAAAATGCAGCGTAAAGATACCGGCATCTAAGCGCAACAACTGAGCATTCTTAAGTACTGACGACAGTGTTTTCGTTTCTACTTCTGCATCACGATGAAAATGGCTATACACCGGGTCGGGAACAAAAATATACAAAATGCCGATACCCACTACCGCTAATACCGCCGTGCTGTAGAAGATACCACTGATGCCAATCATTTCGTTGACCACAGGCCCCAACACCATCGAAACGGCAAAAGAAGCGCCAATACTGACGCCGATTAACGCCATCATTTTTGTGCGATGCTCTTCTCTCGATAGATCAGCCGCTAGCGCCATCAGAGCTGCCGCAATCGCGCCACCGCCCTGTATCGCGCGGCCAACAATAATTCCTTCGATACTGTTGGCATTTCCAGCAATCAACGAACCCGCAGCAAAAATTAATAAGCCTATAAAAATCACTGGCTTACGTCCTATACGATCGGACCACATACCAAAAGGAATCTGCAGTACTGCCTGAGTCAGGCCATATACCCCTAGCGCCAGCCCCATCATTAAGGGTGTCGCACCTGGAAAATCCTCTGCATAAAGCGCAAAAACAGGCAAAATCATGAACAGGCCCAACATACGGAAGGCGTAAATCATCGCCAGTGAAACGGCAGCTTGGCGTTCCTGTGCTGCCAGATTACTTGAAATATGGGTGGTCATGAAAAAATAAACGGGAGCAACGGTTGCCGAAGAAACTAAAAGCAGGCATTCTACCAGATTGCTTAATTTTTTCGTTGTAAGTTTATGGATACCATTCAAATTCGCGGTGCGCGCACGCACAACCTCAAAAATATCGACCTGGACATACCTCGCGACAAGTTGATCGTCATTACTGGTCTATCTGGCTCGGGTAAGTCTTCGCTGGCATTTGACACCATCTTCGCAGAAGGCCAGCGCCGCTACGTACAATCTTTATCAACCTATGCCCGCCAGTTTCTTTCGATGATGGAAAAACCGGACGTGGACACCATCGAAGGCCTGTCACCTGCTATATCTATCGAACAAAAAACGACTTCACATAATCCTCGTTCGACGGTAGGAACTATCACAGAAATCTACGATTACCTCCGTTTGCTCTATGCGCGAGCAGGCACTCCTCGCTGCCCTGAACACAATAACGAATTACAGGCTCAAACCATCAGTCAGATGGTCGATCAGGTACTCACTTTGCCTGAAGGCAGCAAACTGATGCTGTTAGCACCCGTCATCCGTGATCGCAAAGGCGAGCACTTGAATTTATTTAGTGACTTTAAGCAACAGGGT
The DNA here is from genome assembly GCA_013138755.1 of Gammaproteobacteria bacterium. GTDB lineage: Bacteria > Pseudomonadota > Gammaproteobacteria > SZUA-229 > SZUA-229. The sequence continues at coordinate 1,962 of WTCC01000363.1, read as the reverse complement.
TTTATCCGTGTCCGAATCGATGGCACGGTGTTCGAACTCGATGATGTGCCAGAGCTCGACGCTAAAAAGAAACACACGATCGAAGTCGTCATCGATCGCTTCAAAGTAAGGGAAGACATTAAAACACGGCTCGCTGAATCGTTTGAGACTGCTCTACTATTAGCGAATGATATTGCCACTATCGCCTGGATGGATTCAGACACTGACAACGCAGAGATAATTTTTTCTGCAAAATTTGCCTGCCCACAATGCGGTTACAGCTTGCAGGAACTTGAACCTCGATTATTTTCATTCAACAATCCTGCTGGTGCCTGCCCTGAATGCGAGGGACTCGGTCATAATAATTTCTTTGATCCTGAGCGCGTCATCAACGCTCACCTCAGTCTGTCCAGTGGTGCTATACGAGGATGGGACCGTCGTAACGCCTACTATTTCAGCATTATTCAATCACTGGCTAAACACTATGACTTTGACGTCAAAGTACCTTTTAATGAATTAACAAAAAATATTCAACGTGTTTTGATGTATGGCAGCGGTAATGAAAAAATTCAATTTAATTACCCAGGTCACGCAGGGCGTCGAGGCAAACAGCGCACACATGCGTTCGAAGGCGTCTTACACACCATGGATCGTCGTTATCGCGAAACAGAATCAAACCTTGTCCGTGAAGAGTTAGCAAAATTCCTCTCCGTCCAGGATTGTCCGGAATGCAAAGGCACACGTCTAAACGAAGCTGCACGCCATGTATTCATACAAGAAAAAACGCTTGCCGAATTAACCGCCATGCCAATTCAGCACTCTTTTGAGTTTTTTGATACATTGCAGATGGAAGGACACCGCGGTGAGATCGCCAGTAAAATTAATCGTGAGATATCATCACGTCTAAACTTCTTAGTTAATGTTGGCCTGGATTATCTGACTCTCGATCGAGGCTCCGATACTTTATCCGGTGGGGAATCGCAACGTATACGCTTAGCCAGCCAAATTGGTGCAGGTCTTGTTGGTGTCATGTATATTCTTGACGAACCTTCTATCGGCTTACACCAACGCGATAATGACCGACTGCTTAAAACCCTGAATCATCTGCGTGATATCGGCAACACTGTTATCGTCGTCGAGCATGATGAAGACGCCATCTTAAGCGCAGATCACGTCATTGATATCGGTCCGGGGGCAGGTGTTCATGGTGGTGAGATTATCGCTGCAGGCACCCCCCAGGAGATAATGGATACCAAGGGTTCGCTCACAGGGCAGTATCTTTCTGGTGTTAAAGAAATTGCGATACCAACAGAGCGTACCGAACATAGTGGTAACGTATTCAGCATTAAGAATGCCAGTGGCAACAACCTGAATAATGTCGACATAGATATACCCATCGGCTTATTTACTTGCATAACAGGCGTTTCAGGTTCAGGGAAATCAACCTTAATAAACGATACGCTTTATCCTATATTGGCCAAAGCCATTAACAAGAATTCGATGATTGCAGCACCTCATCAATCTTTCGAAGGCATCGAACATTTTGATAAGGTCGTCGATATAGACCAATCTCCTATCGGACGAACACCACGTTCCAATCCCGCAACTTATACTGGACTGTTTACGCCTATACGTGAACTGTTTTCAGCAACACATGAATCTCGTTCTCGCGGTTACAAACCCGGACGGTTTAGTTTTAATGTGAAAGGTGGGCGATGCGAAGCCTGCCAGGGCGATGGCGTTATCAAAGTCGAAATGCACTTTTTACCCGATGTTTATGTTGAATGTGACGTCTGCCAGTCAAAACGCTACAACCGTGAAACACTGGAAATAAAATACAAAGGCAAAAATATTCATCAAGTCCTTGCGATGACGATCGAAGACGCCCTCACCTTCTTTGATGCCATACCTGTTCTCAGGCGCAAGTTACAAACCTTGCTCGATGTTGGACTCGGCTATATCACGCTGGGGCAGCGTGCCACG
>WTCC01000323.1 GCA_013138755.1 Gammaproteobacteria bacterium | reverse complement strand
CCGGAGGTGGATATGTTGATATCGACTATCTTATAATTTTTACGGCCCAGTTTTTTAACTACCTGCTGTGCGCGATTTTCAAATGCTTCCAGTGCTTTGTCGATGAGTATCTCATCCTGTTTGTTTTTGCTGTCTGGCGAAATCGCAAACTGCATAGATTGTAAAGCCAGATCACTCTGCAGTTTACCCAGCACATCACTCATCAATGTCATGTCCTGACTTTCCAGACGTAAACTCTGTCTCACTCGCCAGCCTTTTATTTTATTGTTGCTGTAAATCGGGCTGCTGGAATAAGCGTTGGTCTGGTGTTTTATTTCGGGGTGTTTTTTTACCAGGTCAAGTCCCCAGCGAATTCGTTTGTTGACGATGATTGAGAGCTCTGCGGCCTGGCCACCCTCTTCTTGTGCATACACGATGGCTACCATAGTATCGTTTTCGAGCTGTGCGGTTGCGCTGACGCTTAAGTGGATACGGTCATAATTGGTTTCATTTTCATGCGCCCAAGCATTACTGAAACAAAGGATTGAAAACAGCAAAATTGCGGTAAGTGTATGGAGTAACTTAATCATGATCGGTCTCCCTAGATGACTGGTTTTTAATAAGCAGAAAATATCTACTATTTCAGACATACTATCAAATTCATCGTTAAAGGGGATGGAGCTAATCTCCATGCAGTTGAACAAAATATTGCTCCAGCTCTGCCATTACATGCTCTAACTTACCGGATGAAACCATGTTGCCCATTGCATCATGCGCATAAAAAGCGTCTAATTTTCGATCACGATTAATGCATACAGCCAATACTTCATCTGCGCCACCACGAAACAGCTCAAACACGACATCGCCGTTGTCAGCTTTATGCCAATGCCACCGGGTGGCACGACCGTGGGCAATAGTATGTCCACCAAAGCTTTCCAGTTGCTCCCGGTCTTTCTTGTTAATAATATTTTCTTCTAATTTAATTATCTCTGACATTTCTCACCTGATAGTTAATATTCTTATCATTTATAAATTAATTATTTTCCCGGAAATTAGTTAAAGAGGACGGTTATATTTCAACCATTTCACTCAACCCTTCAGTCGCCTTTAATTATACAGCTTCATAAGTCTTGCTCTAGACTGAAACAGTAGTTACTATTTATTAATTGCACTATACACTCCTGGTGTTATGCCTTTCACCTCACACAAATCAATAGCTTTTTTAGTTCTGCCACTCGCAGCAATTTTCGGCATTGGCTCATTGGCTTGTTTCATGGTCTTTCTCTACACAGGCCCTTTTAACTGGGTAAATCTGGACTTAACTGAAGTACAGGGCATGGCGTTGAATATACTGCTTTCATTCTGTTTTTTCTTTCAGCACAGCGGGATGGTCAGAAGAAACTTTCGCCGTCACCTGGATAGTATTATCTCGCCTCATTACCAGGGAGTAACATACACAATCATATCTGGCCTGGTTCTGTTTGTGTTCCTGGCATTGTGGCAGGGTTCGAATACTGTATTGCTACATGTGCAGGGCGTACCTGAAATTATCATGCGCAGCTTTTTCTTTCTGGCGATCCTGGGTACTGTCTGGGGAATGTGGGCACTTCGCTTTGTCGATCTGTTTGGGCTAGATACAGTTATCAAACATGAGATGGCAGAATCATCTGCAGCTAAACCCTTTACTATCAGGGGGCCATACCGCTGGGTGAGACATCCGCTTTATTTATTCACCATCATTTTTTTCTGGTCATACCCGATTATAACCACCGATCGATTGTTGTTTAATACTTTATGGACGATCTGGGTTATCGTCGGCACCAGGCTTGAGGAACGGGAACTTGTTGAAGACTTTGGAGATGATTATCGTGAATACCAGTCAAAGGTACCGATGTTGTTTCCACGGAGTTTTCATCCAGAATGGTAAAAGAAGTGAAAGGGGTCGGTGACAAAACGTAATAATTCTCATTTGTCACCGACCCCTTTAATTTCCCAATGCTAAGGAAGAAAATGTGGTGAAATAATGTTAAAGAAAAATAATGCTATGCCTAACAAAATAATCTCTTGAACTATCTACGGTTCAACTCACGATGACAGAAAACAAACTCTAAAAGGAGCTACCTGATGAAAGTACTTATTGTTTTAACCTCACACGACAGATTGGGTGATACCGGTAAAAAAACAGGCTTTTGGTTGGAAGAATTTGCCAGCCCTTATTACCACTTAAAAGATGCTGGCGTGATAGTTACACTGGCCTCACCGCGAGGCGGTCAACCGCCGCTAGATCCGAAAAGTCACGAACCTGATTTTCAAACCGATGATACGCACCGATTTGACGATGACAAGGCTGCTCAGAATGAACTGGCACACACTGCTAAATTAGCAGAAATGAAAGCAGAAGATTTTGATGCGGTATTCTATCCCGGTGGCCATGGTCCATTATGGGACCTGCATAATGACAATGATTCAATTGCACTGATTGAAGATTTTATTGCTGCCGGAAAACCTGTAGCGACAGTATGCCATGCACCTTCGGTGTTATTAAAGGCTAAGGATCAAAATGGTGATCCATTGGTCAAAGGTAAAGAAGTCACTGGTTT
>WTCC01000067.1 GCA_013138755.1 Gammaproteobacteria bacterium | reverse complement strand
CCCTGCTCGATATCGATGGTGATCTTGGTCGCACCAGCGTCAAGGCTATTCTCCAACAGTTCTTTCACGACGGCAGCCGGACGTTCGACAACTTCTCCTGCCGCGATCTGATTAACCAGCTGAACTGGCATTGCTTGAATTCGACTCTCTGTCGTCATGATTTCAAATACTGATGACCAAAAGGCTAGTTTATCTCATGCCAGAGGATATTTTTCAATTACCTGATAATGTATACCGTTGGTTATATTTTAAGTCCGGCGCAAGAACCACCTAACCATGGATGGGGAGGCATCGATGAAATAGTTCCTATGGGAAAAGGTCCACCAAAAATGGTCATTTACTAGCTCGCGCCAACAACGATAAAAGTAGCAGTGCGACTGAGTATATGGATTACTATTTTCCTACTTGTGCGTCTATTAGGTATCTTTATGCTCAATAATAAAATACATGAATTCTTGTTTTGCGCCACTTGGCATATTGTGAAGACTGATAACAGAATCAACTAACTGAAGACCAGAACTCAGTTCTGACTTCATTTTTTCTTCATCATATTGCACAATATCGAGACCACTACAGGCATTTGGGCCATTAATTGAAAATGTGCCAATAATTGCCCGACCGTTGTTTGATAAGCTCTTTGATAACGTTAACATATAGTCTTTACGATCTTTTAAATCCGTCAGGAAATGGAATACTGCACGGTCATGCCAAATGTCAAAGGTGTTAATAAATGTGGCTTTGGTAATATCCTGAGAAAGATAACTCGGTATATTGCCTTCATTACCTAAACGATCTTTGATTGTTGATAGTGCCTCCTCAGACAAATCCACCAATGTAATGTCTCTATATCCTTGTTCGATTAACTTATCGGCCAATACTGATGCACCGCAACCCACATCGATAATTGATTGTGATGAATCAGCATGTATTTTCGATAGAAGTTCTAATGAAATTTCAGGGGACTCCTGATACCAACTTACCTTCTTATGATCTTTGGTTTTATATATATTTTCCCAGTGTTCTTTTCGAGAAGTCATGATACTAAGGTTTCCTTGCACTAAATGTTGCACCAACAGTTGAAGATGATGTTTTATAATGATTGGTACTCAGTAACTTAGCATCAACAAATCCAGCTGCTTCTAATAATTGAATTAAATCATCACTTTTTAATGTACCTGCTACGCAGTTGGCCCATGAGTCTTTACTACAGCAAATTTCTTCGAGATTATTTTCGTCTTTAATCATGTCAGAAAAGTACAAATAGCCACCATTAGTTAAAACTCGATATATTTCTGAAAAAACAACTTCTTTTGATCCAGCCAGGTTAATTGCACCATTTGAAATTACAATATCCACTGCACCATCACCAATAGGTGGCCTATCAAAAGAGCCTTCATAAACAGTTATATTTGATAATCCGGCAATAGCCGCATGATATTTGGCTTTTTCAACCATGGCTGGTGTGACATCAACGCCAAATACATTACCACTATCACCTACCAATAAAGAAGCCACACAAAGGTCAACGCCTGCACCACAGCCAATATCCAGAATCGAATCTCCCTCATGCAATTCTCCGGCATTGAATGGATTACCAACGGCTGCACAATAGCTCCATATTTCTTCAGGTAGGGCTTCTATCCACGCCTCCTTATAACCGTGATTACGAGCATTTTGTAACCCTGTATCCCAACCAAAATTCTTGTCAGGGTTGGTAGCTAGTTCGGTATACAAATCTAAGATCAAATGATTACTCATCAGCACATTTTACAACATTCATAGCAAAGAACCTAAAAGGGGTCGGTGACAAATAAGAATCATTTACACTCAGCTTTGCAAGACCTTCTCGGCCGACCTCTATGCGAATATCCAATTTTCCTATTAATCGCCTGCTCAACTTTTTTCTGGAATCGACTATCGCCTGTTGGCATCGAAAATCTAACCGCATTACGAACGATCTTAAATTCTTTCACATCCATAACATCGTCAAATAATGAAGCATAAGTCTTCTGTCTTTCACCTTCATTTACACCAAGGCGGCTATATACTTCATGATGGCATATCAGTTTATTAAACACGCCATGTGCATTACACATATAACTCGTCCATTTATATTGTGATGGGTGCTTCACCATATTTGCACTGACAGGATTCATCTCAATATATCGACTACAAACTAACAGATATCTTTCTCCATCAATAAGACTTTCTTTATGCCTACTCTCCCACAGTGTACCTGTACGCCTGTATTCCTTATTAATATACTGAACATACCGACGGCCGATAGATTGCATAACCAAACTTATCGATTCTTTTAGTTGTGGCGTCATTAATAGATGCACATGATTTGTCATCAGCACATAAGCATGAATCTTTACGTGATATTTTCTTGCTGCTTCATAAAGACACACAAGGTAAAACTGGTAGTCTTGCTCTGCAAAAAATGTGGCGTCTCGATTATTGCCTCGTTGAATAACGTGACAAGGAACGCCGGGAAGATACATCCGTGGCTTTCTTGGCATGACAACTCCTTTGTCATTGATTGATTCGTTTAGTCTATTTAAAAAAGTGAGACAAAGCCAGCTTGTGAATGATTCTCATTTGTCACCGACCCCTTTAATTAATTTTTAGTGGCTCAGCAAAAAATGCGATGGAGGGATTAAAAAATGATCCCTCTCCTTTTATGGTCCGGCGATAAGCCGAGCTTCAACCTATACATCCAAAAACCACTCCCTAGCGCTCCGTGCTCTCGAACCCCACCACTACAGTACGCGCGCGTAGATGAGAGAACACACCGGAGGGCACCTCCATTGATACCGCCTTCACTTTCTTCAGTGTATGCGCATCGTAGATCACGAGCTTGTCACCGTCATATCCGGCGATCCGATCACCGCCAACTGAGGAGCTGACATAGAGGTAGTCGCCTCGAGCCGTGTATTCCGGAAAGTGTGAATGACCGAGTGTGCCTGCGACAGTTAGGGTCTTGGCAACTGTCAGAGTCTTCTTGTCTATAAACTGGATCTTGTTCGCATTCGGACCTGTGCCAACGATATCGACCACAATATAAGGAGCCCTGGGATGAGCAGCTGGTGATTCAGTGGGACCCAGGACAGGAATGCGCTTGACTACCTCAAAGGTCTCCATGTCAAACACCGTTACTTCATGCGACTTGCAGGGCCGTGAACCAATGTTGGTACCGATGCCCAGCAATTTGCCTTGCGACCTCACTACGGCACCCGAACCAAGGTGCGGCTGACACCCGGCAGGAATCTTTTTGACTATATTTTTTTTGGCCAAGTCGATGACTGCATTAATATTGTCATCGTAGGAGGAGACCACTACGTAACGGCCATCCGGCGAGAGAAAGGCATCGTGCAGGTGCCGGCCCACGTCAGTTATTTTGCTGATTGGCATGTCAGCTTTATTTAGATCCAAAATCCACACCTGGCCAGCCTGTTCGAGCGCAATCACGAAGACATCTGCGTAAGGTGTACTGGTGATCATGCCCGAGTCTGCCTCGACCATCTTGCCGTCCGGATCGATGCCACGCAGTTCTATCAGTTTGATTGGCTCCAGGGTTGCTGCATCCAGGATCACCGCCGTATTTGGCACGAAGGAACCCGCAGCCAGATATTTCCCGTCACGTGATACCGCCAGTGAGGTGCCATTCAATCCAGCGCGTATCTTGCGAACAATCTTTAACGAGTAAAGATCAATCTTCATGATGTAGCCAAGATCATCCCGAACATAGGCCCAACGTTCCTGTTTGGGGTGAAAGTCCATAAGATGCGGTGCAAAATCAGTGGGTACCTCTCCAACCTTTTTGTTGGTTCTGCCGTCGAAGAACACGACCTTGGCTTCATCTCCGGCAGCGAAGCGTCCACGCGCCATTATGGCCATCAGATCATCAAGGTTCTTGATCTTGTAAGTTGGCTTGTTTGGCAGGGTTGATTCATCGGCTACGAGTACTTCAAGTGAATTCCGTATATCGTTCAATCCCCAGGACATCAATTGTTTTGGGCGCTGTACTATAAGCGAGGCCAGCAGATTCATTTTCTTGTTCGATAATTTGCCTGGCCACGTAGGATGTTGCGGCATCAAGGTTGTGGCACCTCCTTCGCGGATCTTGGCACTGATCTGATCCTGGGTGAGCTTGGTTTGATCACTGTTTAATGCCGGTCCAATATATCCACCACGGTCCGCCCCATGACACACCGCGCAATGATCAGCATACAACCGCTCGGCCTTATCAAAATCTTTGGCCCAGCAAGCAAATGGCATTCCCAGTAGTGTTGTTATCCAGAGAGTAGTTACAATGACCTGCTTCGTATGATTCATTAATCTATTCATCGGTATCTCCTACTTGTATTTGCTAACGACTCAGCTAACGGGCGCGGCGTTTTTTGCGGCGTCCGAGTTGAGCGCCTTGTTGGGCGTGACTAGTTAAGTAACTTAAGCAGTCTTGTACTTCTGCCACCATGCGTTCTTGTACCGTTTGGCTTTGCCATTCTGGTTTTCTTGCACGTTGCATGCTTTTCACTGAATAGCGCATACGGCGTAAAACTGGCTTGCGGCCATTATTATATAATTGCCACAGCGCTTCATAAAGCGCATTCACAAAAACAAAGACTTTTTGTAATTCTCTAAAATTAGTTTTGCTGAATAATTTTTGTACATCTTCAGCATCAGTAACCTGTTTGTGTGCGTATATTTTATGCCTTATATCTTTGTAATTACTTTTATAAATTTTTCTGTAAATATTAATCTTTTTACGAAGCTCTCTAAAGTCTTTTGCTGTAGGGACATATACTGATTTCATATAGTCATCTATCCACTCGTGTGCGTTATCACTGTCATTTAGCTTGCGTTTTTTTAATGCATTAGATGAAAATATACTTATGTTATCTTGTGCAGTTTTAATTAGACGATCAATATTGTGCGGAGATTTTTGATCAAATATTCGACCTAACACAATGAAAAATGATGTTTGAAAAGCGCCCATAGCGCTATTCCAAAAAAGAGGTGTTCTATTTACAGCATCACGAGTTTTCTTTTTTTCACCTACTATTGAATTAAATGATAAAAGCCCGTAAAGGTATTGAGCACCTGACTGCGCTTCAGAGCGAAATATCTCCAATTCATCAATAAACTTCTTCTCTTTATTCGTCATCTATTATGGCGCCTAACGCTGTGCTAAGCGGCGTGTTTTTTACGTCTTCTTGAGCTATTTATTAGATTTTTTTTGGCAAAGGCAAGAAGTAATAATATTGATAGAGCGTATAAATTAAGTGCGCCACCGCCACTGCTTGAATAGCCTTCACGATGGACAATTTTAACTTGCTCTGGATTTCTTTTTAT
>WTCC01000225.1 GCA_013138755.1 Gammaproteobacteria bacterium | reverse complement strand
GCTCTGTAGCCTTTTGTTTTCTCCCCCTTCTGGAATACTTGACTACTTTACTGGGTATTTGTAAAATTAACCTACTAATTTAGTCAGGAATTCTGAGGTTCCTATGCGCTTATCTACAAAAGGTCGTTATAGTGTGACCGCGATGCTGGATCTCGCTATTCACGATAAAGCAGGGCCTGTGACGCTTGCGGATATTTCGCAATGTCAGGGTATTTCCTTGTCTTATCTTGAGCAGTTATTTGCACGTTTACGTCAGAGCGGGCTTGTTAAGGGTGTACGTGGTCCAGGTGGTGGTTATCGCTTAGCGCGCCCGGCGTCAGAAATTAATATTGCTGAAATCATCTGCTCTGTTGATGAAAATGTAGATGTAACCCAGTGTAAAGGTGGCGGCAACTGCCAGGACGGCGCGAAGTGCCTTACGCATGAATTATGGACCGGGTTAAGCGTAAAGTTGTACGATTTTCTATCTGATATTACGCTGGCACAATTTGTAGAACGACCAGGTATCCCCGAGTTGTCACTGCAGCGTGACAAAATGATAGGGCGCTTTGTGTTAGCAAAAAAACAGGCTGCAGCGATTAATAGTGGTCTGTTTGATATAAAACAGAACAGTACCGGTAACGTAATAAACAACAAAGAGATTATGAGGTAGATACGATGGCATACGGTGAAAAAGTACTGGATCACTATGAGAATCCTAGAAATGTAGGTAGTTTTGAACTTGATGATAACATCGGTACCGGCATGGTTGGCGCACCAGCTTGTGGTGATGTAATGAAGCTTCAGATCAAAGTTGGTGAAGACGGTGTCATCGAAGATGCGGTATTTAAAACATATGGTTGTGGAAGCGCTATCGCATCCAGTTCACTATTAACTGAATGGGTTAAAGGTAAAACACTAGATGAAGCAAAGGCGATCAAGAATACACAGATTGCAGAAGAACTTGCTCTGCCACCAGTAAAGATTCATTGTTCTGTTTTGGCTGAAGATGCGATTAATGCAGCAATTGATGATTATAGAAATAAGAATGCTTAGGTTTTATTTCTAAGTTTGAAAAAAAACCCGGTTATCCGGGTTTTTTTATGCCCGAAGATATATCGTTTGCATAGTACAGTTGAAACGTAATGGTTCACTGTGAGGCTAACGCAAAGTAAAATAGCCTTTATTTATCACTGGTTTACCTGAGAGTGAAAGAGAAAAAAAGCCGTCAGTCGGGTATAATATATGGCTTTATTATTTATTGAGGAATCCCTGTGCTTGAGTCTTATCGTCAACATGTCGCAGAACGCGAAGCAGATGGTTTACCACCATTAGCATTGGATGCAGCTCAGGTTGCTGACCTGGTTGAATTGATTAAGAATCCACCGGCAGGTGAAGAAGAATTTCTTGTGGATCTACTTGTTCATCGTGTGCCACCCGGTGTTGATCAGGCAGCTTATGTTAAAGCAGCATTTTTAGCTGATGTGGCAAAGGATAATATTCAATGTAAATTAATCGATGCTGTTCGAGCAACTGAAATTCTAGGTACCATGTTAGGCGGTTACAATATTCAACCGTTGATCGACTTACTTGACAGCGAAACCACAGCGGATGCTGCGGCGACAGCACTTTCTCACACATTACTTATCTATGATGCGTTTCATGATATCGCTGAAAAATCTAAATCAAATGAAGCGGCGGCTCGTGTTGTTCGTTCATGGGCTGATGCGGAATGGTTTACCTCAAAACCAGAACTAGCAAAAGAAATTACGGTGACTGTTTATAAGGTGCCGGGCGAAACAAATACAGATGATCTATCTCCAGCGACTGAAGCCTGGAGTCGCCCTGATATTCCATTACATGCTAAGTCTATGCTAGCCACTAAGATGGAAGACCCACTTGAAACGATTGCAGCCTTAAAAGAAAAAGGACACCTGATTGCTTATGTTGGTGATGTGGTTGGCACGGGTTCTTCACGTAAATCAGCGATCAATTCAGTGTTATGGTACATGGGTAATGCGATACCTTATGTTCCGAATAAACATGAAGGCGGTGTTGTGTTAGGCGGCAAGATTGCCCCGATTTTTTTCAATACTGCAGAAGACTCCGGCGCATTACCGATAGAGTGTGATGTCGATGGCATGCAAACGGGTGATGTCATCACGATTAGACCCTTTGACGGTCTGATCGTAAACGAAGCAGGCGATGAACTCTGTAAATTTGATCTAAGTCCGGATACGATGGCTGATGAAGTTCGTGCCAATGGCCGCATCCCATTGATCATCGGACGCGGTTTAACTGATCGTGCCCGTACTTTTTTAAACGAAGGTCCTTCAGATGTTTTCCTGAGGCCGCAAGTCGGTGAGGAAACAGGTAAAGGATTTACTCTGGCACAGAAAGTAGTGGGTCGTGCCTGTGGTGTCGAAGGCATTCGCCCCGGTACTTATTGTGAACCAAAAATGACTACCGTTGGGTCGCAAGATACCACCGGTGCGATGACGCGTGATGAATTGAAAGAGCTGGCATGTCTAGGTTTTTCTGCGGATCTGGTCATGCAAAGTTTTTGTCATACCGCAGCGTATCCCAAACCTGTTGATATTACATTGCAACATGGTTTACCAGACTTTATGCAAACACGTTCAGGTGTTGCATTACGCCCTGGTGACGGCATTATTCACTCCTGGTTAAATCGGATGATACTGCCTGATACTGTCGGTACTGGTGGCGATTCACATACACGCTT
>WTCC01000049.1 GCA_013138755.1 Gammaproteobacteria bacterium | reverse complement strand
TACGCTTAACGCAATCAACACGACGACCAGAACCACCAATTTTTAATCTGTCCAGATTGAATTCCCTCGTTGAATCACTCCATGTTGACTTAAGTCATGCAACAAATATTTAACATTTCATAAACTTATCACTAAATTGCAAACACCCAAGTGCTGTTATCGACCCTGAAGACATGGACAATAGAGTTATTTTCAATAAAGAAATAATACGACGTTACGATACATTCGGACCGCGCTACACATCCTATCCGACAGCCGTACAATTCAGCACAGATTATGATGTTGATGATTACAAAGGCTGGATTAAAGTCAGCAATGAAGACTTGATACCAGCACCATTGTCACTGTACTTACATATACCGTTCTGCGACACGATCTGTTATTACTGCGGGTGCAGCAAAGTCATCACTAAAGATAAGTCAAAAGCCACGCATTACATCGAATTACTCAAACAGGAAATAAAATTACAGGGAGCCTTGTTCGCAAACGATAGAAAAGTAACACAGATACATTGGGGCGGAGGTACACCTACTTTTCTAAATGACAAAGAAATATATGAGATTATCGAATGCATACGTGAGAACTTTCAGGTGCCAGCAGATGGTACGGTAGAATTTGGCATCGAAGTTGATCCACGAACAGTCGATCAACAACGACTTAAAAACTTAAACAATCTAGGTTTCAACCGGATTAGTTTTGGCGTACAGGATTTTGATCATTGCGTCCAAAAATCAGTCAATCGGGTTCAATCAACGCAACAGATAAAGCAACACATCGATGATGCACGCGCTCTAAAATATCAATCGATCAACATTGACCTGATGTACGGCCTGCCAAACCAGACGGTATATAGTTTTCTGCAAACACTGAATACCACTATCGAACTAAACCCGGATAGAATTGCTGTCTATAATTACGCCCATCTACCGGAAATGTTTAAACCACAACGGCGTATAAACGAAGACGAACTACCTTCTGCAGAAGAGAAGTTGAACATATTACAATTGTGCGTCGATAAATTACAGGATGCAGGTTATGCCTATATAGGCATGGATCATTTCGCCAAAGAGACAGACTCTTTAGTGAAAGCGCAGCGGGAAGGCAGTCTTCAGAGAAACTTCCAGGGCTACTCGACGAATGCTAACTGCGACATCATAGCCATGGGCATCACGGCTATCGGTCGAATAGGTGATAACTACAGCCAGAATGTTCGCACTATCGACGAATACGAAAATCTTCTAAACGAAGGCATTATCCCTATTTTTCGTGGCATAGAACTTGAAGATGATGACATCTTGCGCCGCGAGATAATCAACCAGCTTATGTGCAACAACAAGCTCGACATAAGAAAGATTGAAAAAAAATGGGGAATTGATTTTAAGACATACTTTAAATCGTCTTTGGATAATCTGCAAAAAATGGCAACAGACGGTCTACTTGAAATTGAAAAATCCAATCTAACCATCACTAATACAGGACGACTACTCACCCGTTCGATCTGTATGCAATTTGATCGTTACCTGCAGAAAAAAAACAACAAACAGTTCTCTCGAGTAATATAATAAACGACTGCTGTCTGACCATAGAAGGTCTGACAAATCACAGATGCGTATTTGAGATTCGCCCACATGACTGTTTATAGAAAAAATGCTACTCAGGCCACCGTTGATCTTAATACTGATATATTAAAAAAATTTTTAGCACATAAAGACGATGTCGAAGTAAAAAAAACGCACTTATTTGATGGCCGTTACGAGAACATCTACCTCACCGAAAAACAGATTCCAGAGTTAACTCTTTTAATCACAGAAGCGAAGACGCTAGCAAAGGATGTCCTGATAAATGAAAACCTACGCGTCGGCTCCTGGTTCAACTATATGCCCCCGGGTTCCAGCACACTGATACACAGCCATGATGATTACGATGAATTATTATCAGCCGTATATTACGTACATGTTCCTAAAAACTCAGGTAATCTGATCATCTACGAAACTCAGAAGATGGACCAGGAAGAGAAAATCGAAATCGAACCACATGCCGGCGAATTCATCTTTTTCAAACCGGAAATCCGTCACGAAGTGAGTAAAAACTGCAGCAACGAACACCGTCTTTCGATAGGCCTTAATTTTGGAACAGACAAATAATCATCCCGCATTAGCTCGGCACGTCACAAACCCTTAATTCAAACCATTGTTTTTTATATACCTTTTGAGCAATACGTATATCACTTTACGTTAATATACTAATTTACTGCGCAACCGTATAATCCGCTATCTTCATCACTTTAGTATTTTTTTAATGCATATGTCGGCATCGCCGTCAGAAATCTTTCATCAAAAAAACTTATACAGGAACGGGCATGGTTCAATACAAAGCAAATTACAGTCGTAGCGTTTTATCGCAGTTTTTAGCGTTATCGATACTGGTCGGTTTTTTATTACTCGTAAACCATGAGTTTATAATTAACTTCTACATCAAAAATCAGGCAACCAACACGGGCTATGTCGTCAATGGTAGTATTCTTTTATTATTTTTGATCGGTATCGTTCGACTCGTTCTACTGCTGTTACGTTACAATAGAGAAGAGAGCGCGCTGGTTCGATTTATAAAAAATGTTCAGAATAAAGAAACATTACCAACCGACCGTATCAATAAGAACAGCCTGATCTATAATCGTTATCTTTCAGTATTAGAAATAAGTAAACATAATGTGGCAGTCAACCATAGCGCTTTAGCGTCTACACTCGTTGCCACAGAAAGCACACGCTTAAGCCTGCCACGCTTTATCAGTAATATACTCATACTCACGGGCGTCTTCGGGACGATCATTTCACTATCCATCGCACTACTCGGTGCATCTGACATCATCGACAGCGCTGATGGAATCAGTGGCATGAGTATCGTCATCCACGGCATGTCAACAGCACTTTCTACGACTTCGACTGCAATCGTCTGTTATCTATTTTTTGGCTACTTCTACATGAAGCTCACCGACGTGCAAACTCAGCTATTAAGTGGCATAGAACAGGCGACAACGCTGTACATAATGCCTAGGTTCACCTATCAGACTGATAGTATGCTGCATGAGGTGGGCAACCTTGTGAAGGCACTGCGTGTAGCAGCAAATGTTATGGCTAAAACGCAGGCAGACTTCTCTGAAGCAGGCAGAAATCTCAACTTATTAACTGGCACCTCTGCTGATCGAATTACCCGGTTAAGTACTGATATAGACGAAATCAAAGCATTACTACGCGCCGGTTTCCGTCTATCACCAAAGTCCTAAACGGCAACCTATTACTTACTCTGGAATAATCACGTGAATAATGAATTTGTTGACCTGCGCAGCGAACATTTAAATAGCGAAAGCTTTTGGCCATCGTTTACTGACATCATGATGGTGGTGGTCATAATATTCCTGCTTACTTCCATGCTGCTCATGGTTAAGAACTGGGAGCTTCTTGACCAGCTGCGCAATAGTATGGCTGCCGAAGAGAAAGCTGAAGAGATCATTCACTATGCATCACAGGAAAACGCTACTCTCGAAGAACAGCTTGTGTATGCGCAAAATGAGATTTCGATGTTACGTATGCGGATGATGCAAGCTAGCGAGCAGACTAATCGACTGCACACAGAACTTGAAGACAAGGAAAAACAGATCGTTATCGTTTTATCTGAAAAGGATCAATTAAAAGATTCGCTGACTAAAAATGAAAATAAAATCACTCATTTAAGTTCGCAGGTCTCAGCCATGGAGGACGACCTCTCACAACTCGCTACAGACGTTAGAACAAAACAGAGTGAGATTGATAACGAAAGACAAAGGGTCATCGTCATCACTGATGAGAGAGATAATCAATTACAAAAACTTTCCTCTCTAGAAAATGACTTTGGCACACTGAAAACAAAATATGAAAAATTAATTAAACCAGCCCGTACATCAAAAGGAAAATACATCGTCAGTGTCGATTATGAACGCATCAATGGCAAGGAACGTATCCGCATCAAAGGTGCTAATGATGAACATCACACCTTAGTTACAAAGAAACAATTGCATAACAAGCTGGTTGCACTTAAAAAACGACATGCTAAAAAGTTGTATGTGCGTATCATTATTCCTGAAAAAAGCGGCCTTACCTACAACGAAGCATGGACTTTCATGAGGGGCTTACTGACCAAATATGATTATTACTATCAAGATGAATGATGGAGACCAACCATCAAGATACTGTTTATCTTTTTAGATATCATACCCTTATAGAAAAAATCCACATCTTAGCTATACTTGATTCAACAATAACAAGAAGATGAACGAATACCGCTTCAGGGAAGAATAAATACTTATTCAATAAACGTTCGTCTAGATCATGGTTTTGCTATGTGCAATTTGATTCGTTTAGTGCTTTCATTCGTCGCTGCTATGCATGCGACAAGCGTGATTGCTGGCGATGTAAACTACCCTCTCGTCACCTATAAATGTAACGTAGAAGACGACATTATTACCTTAACTAATTCGCTACTGAGTGAAGAAGAAGGCCCTGGTTTCAAGTATTCCGATGAAGACGGTACATATTCCCCATGGAATTTAGTCGAAATCGAACGTAGCTCCTCTCGTACGAGGATAGTGCGAACAAAAAAAATCACCAGAACCTGTAAATTGAGTACCGGTGAATACACGGTCACCCTCGAACCAAAAGTATTCAATAGAAACATGAGTGGCACATGCGGCGCGACGATCTCATCGTCATTTACCATAAGTCACGACGGCTATCATATCAAGGGACGCACACCCTTCGAGGATTACTGCCGTGGTAATTCGCCCGTCATCACCCGTGTGACAGTATTTGGCAAGACAGAAGAAGTAAAAATCAAACGTATCCCCCGGTTCAAATTTACCGGCATGGCCACCTCATCAAAGTAACTTCGCAATTCCATCAGACTGAGTACAGCTTGTTTTTTTAGCTAGCCACCTATGCCAGTTGTATCCCTTTGTATACCTGTTATCATTACCAGCGACTATAGTCTCCTACTAGAAAAACACAGGTAAACTACGATGCGATCAACTGCCAGACGATACCAGCTACAAGTACTACTTACATTATGCTCGTTGTTTTTAATCTCTTCATGGTCATGGGCAGAAAGCAGTACCACTCGCACGATGACACCAGCAGATCCAGCCTATGTCATCCATACAACCTTAAAAAAAATCACCAGTTTCAGTAGTCATTCCGACAAGATAAACCCGATCAAACTTCGCCGTTTCATCGAAAATAAAATCATTCCTCATTTTGATTTCGACAACATGTCCCATTGGATTACCGGTCGATATGCTCGCAACATGAGCGACGAAGATAAATCAGACTTCCAACGTAACCTACGCGAAACCTTCCTGTCCAGCCTATCAAAACACCTCGGTAGTTTTGATGCCGCAAACACACGGGTTCGATTTTACCCCGCACGCTATCGCGGACAAGGCGAGGCATTTGTGAGTACCAGCATCTACCGCCCGGACACACTACCAGTCCGTCTGGACTTCCGCATGAAACTGGATGGCGATGACTGGAAAATAATTGATATTAAGGCGAATGGCTCTAGTGCTGTCATCTATTATCGACGCCATTTTATCTCACAGCTGCGTCAGTATCAGAGACAATACCAGCGACCATATAGTAATCGATAGACTATCGATGTGAACCTGCACTGCACAGTAGTGTCTACTCACTATTATTTCGCTATTGCTGAACACGCATGACAGAATCGAACGCGACCAACACAGACGATAACCCCCCTTCACCCGTAAAGAAAAAACGAAAAATCAATGGTTTTCTTACCCTGGCATTAGCTTTTATTGCAATATTTCTATTCAGTAACCACGAACCAGTTACCACCGTTGATTGCACACCTGAAATAATCGCAAGCAAACCCGACGTTGTTATGCTCGGTGCATGGTGGTGTACGTACTGTTATCAAGCTAAAAAATATTTTCAGCATAACAATATCAATTACTGCGAATACGATATGGAAAACACCACCATCGGCAGACAGCTCTATGAAGAAAATGGAGGTGGCGCCGTTCCTATATTACTGATAGGTAAATACCGCCTACAGGGATTCAGCGAGCAGCAGATAGAACAAGCATTAGCCTTACTGAACGAATCCACCAGCAACCATTAACGACTAACTAACAATTTTTCTAAATCACTCTGACTATGCTTACAAAATTACAAACATTTTTTGACCGCTACCTGGACGAAAAACGACAAGACGAAATACCGCTAGAACATCGACTGCAACTTGCAGCATCTGCATTAATGGTAGAGATGATGCATGTAGATGAGACTGTAACGGATCACGAAAATAAAAAGATACGTGTATTGATCAAACAACGTTATGAACTAGATGAAGCCGAGATAGAGGACTTGATCGACCTCGCGCATAATGAAAAACATGAAGCAACAGACTATTACTCATTCACATCGCTACTGAACACACACTACACACAACAACAGAAGATTAAACTGGTCGAAGACTTATGGCACATCGCTTACTCCGATGACGAACTAGACAAATACGAGGAACACCTGCTGAGACGATTGTCTGAACTGCTACACGTACCGCATCAGGATTTCATCCGCACCAAGCATAGAGTCTTAAAGAATAACTCTTAGTGTAAAACTCCCTCTGTGCCCCACATCTTGTTGTATCGTTCGACCACCTCACGAACGTCATCTGGATAACCGACGATATCCATCTGTTGCAAACCTTCTCTGAAGAAGCCACGTGCATCTTGTGGCAGATTTTTCACCAACGCATCATAAGCTTGTTCGATCAATTTTGGCTGATGACTACGCGTTGCCACGATGCCGTAATTCAAATTTAATATTCGCCAGGGGCGCATCATATTTGTTTGCTCAAGATCCTTTTTGATATCATCGTCACAGGCTTCGATCACTTCGTGAATAACAATCGCTAGCTCTCCCAGTAGATGCGATTCTGTCACTTCATTGGCATACCCAGCCAGCGAATTAACCACCATATCAATCTGAGCTAGCTTTCCGCCACGTCGGGCAACCCATAGAGATAGCGGCAGACTCAAGCGTAAAAGATCTCTATTCTGCTCACCCGTTTTATTCTCCACAAAAGAGACCATAGCCTCCAACAGACCCAATGCATACTGCCCGATCTGGCTGATATCTTTCTCTTCGAGCATGCCGATACTTTCTGCGCTCATCTCCTTCTGAACGACACTATCCACATCGGCTCTAGCCACCACATCGATCGCCTGATCCATCGCAGCAAGTAAGTTGTGCGGTGAGTTCACATCATCCTTATCAGGCACGACATCTTTTATATACTCGGCGACAGTATTATGAAACAAGTCTCTAAAGGTAATCGCATTAAACGAAAAATCCATAACAGTCGTCTCAAATGAAAAGCATTATTGCACATGATTATACGTTAAGATGTACGCCACCAACAGCTGCTTAAATACTGCAATCATTATGCGATTACTTCATACCATGCTGCGCGTCGGAGACCTGCAGCGCTCGATAGCTTTTTACACAGACATTTTAGGTATGACTCTATTACGCAAAAAAGAATATCCTGAAGGTAAATTTACCCTCGCTTTTCTGGGTTACGGTGATGAAAAAAATCACACTGCGTTAGAGCTTACCCACAATTGGGATACCAGTGAATATGACATAGGCTCTGGTTTCGGTCACCTCGCTATCGAAGTCGACGATGTCTATAAAGCCGCAGAAAAAATACGTGCCGCTGGTGGCAGAATCATTCGCGAACCGGGACCGATGAATGCCGGCTCTACATTACTGGCGTTCGTCGCAGACCCGGACGGGTACGAAATCGAACTACTCGAACCAAAAATTTAAACGTCTGCAAAGATATCCTTTTTTAATGACTCCAACATTAATCGAATCATCCAGCATGATGGATGAACTGGTTCTGCAATTATCTGAAGAAAAGATTATTGCTGTTGACACTGAATTCTTCAGAGAAACCACCTATTATCCAAAACTTGCGCTTATTCAGATAGCGACAGACTCGATCGTCGCTTGCGTAGACCCACTAGCTTTTGATGCCAAACCTGCCTTAAAACAGATATTGTGTAACAGAGAAATAATAAAAATTTTTCATTCCTGCTCTCAGGATCTGGAAGTATTATTTTATTATCTGGACGAACTACCTGCACCGATATATGACACTCAGATCGCCAATGCCTTGCTGACCGACCATCATCAGATCGGTTATGCTGCTCTCGTTGAAAATGAACTTACTGTCCAGCTAGATAAATCACAAACTCGTACCAATTGGCTACAGCGACCTCTAACGGCCAAACAGATTCAATATGCCGGCGATGATGTTTTATACCTTTATCGATTGCACCGGCTACTCGATAAAAAATTACAAGATACTGAACGACGATCATGGTTTGATGAAGACAGTGAGCAATTATCAGCTGAAGGAAACTGCTTTCAGGTCGACGTCAGCAAACTATGGAAACGTGTCAAAGGTACAACCAAACTAGATAGAAAAAAACTGGCCATCGTACAGGCGATTGCCGTATGGCGAGAAGAACTGGCTCAACAGAATGATCAAACGCGTCGCAGAGCACTGCCTGACGACATCATCATTCGACTGGCGCTAAACCCAACTGAAGATATCAATACTCTTACTCAGATAATTCCTAAACATCTCAAAATCAGCGTCGAAAATCAGCAGCAATTATTAACGACAATGAGGGAAGTTCAACAATCTTCTGAAAACACCTGGCCTGATAATCGATTTACTGTTCTAGATGGTGAGCAGAAGCTAATCTTAAAAAATTTACAGCAACTCATTGCCACCAGAGCCGATGAGCTAGGTATTTCAACCGCCATCCTATGCTCGAGAAAAGATCTTGAGCAACTGATAATCGCCACTACTAAAGATGACATACCACCGGATCAAATAAAATTGACCATCACCCAGGGTTGGCGCCTGCATTGCGTCGGTCAGGACTTACTCAACACTCTAAAGGGTCAGTAACCGTAAGTAATGAACTACTATTTACATTGATTGAGCAAAATACTATTATCGACGTAGTGTTTTTACTTTAAAAGCTATTCGATAGCCTTGCATCACTGGTTATTTAGAGTGACTTGAACCAAGTAATTACAGAGGGTCTTAAAAAAGACTTAGTGATAACAAATATATGACTCATCCAGAGGAAAGCTTATGCGTAATCTAACCAACAATCTTTTTAAAGTACTATTTATCTTTGCTCTAGCATTTAGCAGCTTTAATAGCTACGCTGAAAACTCAAAAGAATTTGGTGATTATGTCATCCATTACAACGCCTTCAGAAGTGATACGATCTCTCCCGAAGTAGCAAAACAATATAATCTTGCTCGTGCAAACAATCGCGTTATCATCAACATCGCTGTATTGAAAAAAGTAATGAATACCACTGGCACGCCGACTAGCTCTGAAGTAACCGGGCATGCCAGCAATCTAACAGGCCAGTTAAAACAACTTGAATTTAAAGAGATCACTGAAGGTAATGCTATTTATTACCTCGCTGAAACAAAGATAAGTGATGGCGAGTTTTTAAAATTTGATGTAAAGATACTGCCTCAGGGCGAGAAAAAACCAGCCAGACTAAAATTTAATAAACGTTTCTTTACCTACTAGACAGCATAATAAAATATGATATAAAAAAGGCCGATTAAATCGGCCTTTTTTATATCATATTTTATATCAGCGCAAACGCTACATATTAATTCACCTGCTTACTCGGATGCTCATGAGGCAGATTCGCCTCTACTACCTGCTTTCCAATCAATACAATATAGCCACTTTCACGTCGCCCGTATTCAGATGGTTGCAGCTCGACAAGCTGCTGATCTGCCGATAGCAGATTGTATTCAAAACTATACAGCCGACATATCTGCAAACCACCACCAGCACCTCTTCTCAGCCAGGTTTTCTGCCTCATCACGGTAGCGTCTAATAACTGTAAACCCACCTTAGCGCACTTTTGCTGACACACAGACAATGCTATCTCATTGCTCTGCTGAGTATCCCACCAATACCAGATAGCGGCTAAAATCAAAATTATAAACAGTAAATCTTCCATCTTTATTACATTAGTTCGTTCAAGTGCCTCTAAAGTCATTTCATCGTACATGATTTTCAGATAAAATTAAGAACTTAGCGAAATTAAACCAACAGAAAATTGAGAAACATTATGCTTGTTGATAAGGAAAATACCGTTCGACCAAGCTCTTTTAGCTACGAAGACCTACTAACCTGCAGTCGAGGTGAACTATTTGGTCCTGGCAATGCTCAGCTACCTGCACCAAACATGCTCATGTTTGATCGGATTACCCGTATCACTGAGGACGGCGGTTCATACAACAAAGGTGAGATACATGCCGAATTAGACATCAAACCAGATCTCTGGTTTTTTGAATGTCACTTTAAAGGTGACCCGGTAATGCCAGGCTGTCTGGGTCTCGATGCTATGTGGCAACTGGTTGGGTTTCATCTGGGCTGGTTGGGACACCCAGGTAAAGGTCGCGCATTAGGCGTTGGTGAAGTTAAATTTAGCGGTCAGGTGCTCCCGACAGGTAAAATGGTTCAATATCAAATAGATATCAAACGCATCATCGCACGCGGTTTGGTCATGGGTATCGCTGACGCAACGATGTCTATTGATGGGCGTGAAATATATTCCGCAAAGAACCTGCGCGTCGGGTTATTCACTTCAACAGAAGATTTTTAAGGTACTGCAATGAAACGAGTCGTAATTACTGGCATTGGAATAGTTTCCTGCCTCGGCAATGATAAAAATACCGTATTAGATTCCCTACAACAGGGGCGATCTGGCATTAAATTCAAACAGGAATATGCCGACATGGGCATGCGTAGCCATGTCGCTGGCAGCGTAGACATAGACACAGCTGAACTTATTGACCGTAAAGTTAAACGCTTTATGGGTGATGCCGCTGCATTTGCTTATATCTCGATGCAACAGGCTATCGAGGATGCGAAACTGGATAGCAGTCTGGTTTCGAATATCCGCACAGGCATCATCATGGGCTCTGGTGGCGCTTCTTCGTCCAATCAGGTCGAAGCTGCCGACATCTTCAGAGAAAAAGGAATCCGACGCGTAGGCCCTTACATGGTACCTCGTACCATGGCCAGTACGGTATCGGCTTGTCTGGCTACACCTTTTCAAATTAAAGGCGTTAATTATTCCATCAGTTCGGCCTGTGCCACCAGTACACACTGTATCGGCAATGCCTATGAGCTAATCCAGATAGGCAAACAAGACATTATATTTGCCGGTGGCGGTGAAGAAGAACACTGGACTCTCAGCATGTTATTTGACGGCATGGGCGCGCTCTCAACAAAATACAATGAAACACCAGAAAAAGCCTCTCGCACCTATGATGCCGACCGTGATGGCTTCGTTATCGCCGGCGGCGGTGCGACAGTAGTCGTGGAAGAGCTAGAACACGCTCTCAAACGCGGCGCACCGATATATGCCGAACTGGTTGGTTATGGCGCCACATCTGATGGTGTCGATATGGTAGCCCCTTCTGGTGAAGGCGCCATCCGTTGCATGCAGATGGCCACTCAGGGTATCGAAGAAAACCTGGACTACATCAATTCTCACGGCACCAGCACACCGGTGGGTGATTCAAAAGAACTGTATGCCATCAAAGAAGCATTCGGTGACCATGTCCCCGCTATCAGCTCCAGTAAATCACTGGCCGGCCACTCATTAGGCGCTTCCGGTGCCCAAGAGGCGATATACACCATGTTGATGATGCAGAACAACTTCATTCAAGCATCTGCAAACATTGAGACGATGGACGAAGATGCCGTTGGTATGCCCATCGTTACCGAACGTAAAGATAATGTTGATATCAATCTCGCCATGTCCAACAACTTTGGCTTTGGCGGCACCAATGCCTGTCTAGTGATGAAAAAATATAATGGTTAATTAGTTACTTAAGTGTACTTTTCCATTCTAGTGCTACACTTATTGGTATCGTAAAACAACCAATATTAAAGTAGCACGCTCATGAACAGAATATTAAACACCGTACTGTTAGCAGCTTTTTCATCATTTATTTTTTCAGCACAGGCACTAGCGAATCGTCCTGCGGCAGAAGAAAGTAACGATACAAATAATCCCGCAGCATCCTCAGTTGACAACATGATGTCACAGGAAACACAACAAACAGGCGATGTTATAGCTTTACCGCCAAAAGAAATGCAGCCTGGCGAAACCATACAGATCAAGCAACTGGATTTCCCTCGCCGCGGCATGAGCATGGATAAAGTTCGAAACGAATATGGACAGCCAATTTCAACATCACCTGTCGTCGGTCAACCGCCGATTACAAGCTGGACCTACAACGACCGAATCGTATATTTTGAATACTCAACCGTTTTACACGTGGTTGCCCGCTAGCTTCAAGTAAATTCCATCCGCAGTCATGCTGCGGCAAGACCTTGGCCGAATCATCATTAATTTTTGCTGATAACCTTCCTGTTAGCCCGTTACAGCAACTGCATAGTCCCTTTCTAGATAGCGCAGATGTCCAACTTTTTGTTAAACGTGACGATTTAATCCACCCACAGTTTGGCGGCAATAAATGGCGCAAACTGAAATACAATCTACAACATGCCCACCATAACGGTTTTAATACCTTACTAACATTTGGCGGCGCATGGTCTAATCACATCTACGCCACAGCCGCTGCTGGCAAACACTTCGGCTTTAAAACCATCGGAATTATTCGCGGCGAGAGACACCAGCCACTTAATGCCACACTATCTTTTGCTGAATCCTGCGGCATGCAACTACATTACGTTGACCGCAAGCAGTATCGACAAAAACACGAAGCCTCTTTTCAAGAAAAGCTAATACGGCAATTTGGTGATGCCTATATTCTGCCCGAAGGTGGCAGTAACTCCCTTGCCCTCAAAGGCTGCGAAGAAATCATTCACGAAGTAAATAATCAACGTCAGCAGCCTTTTGATGTCATCTGCTGCGCTAGCGGCACCGGCGCAACATTAGCAGGCATGGTCTCAGCAATACGATCAGAAAAATCCACGCATAAAAAACAGGCCATGGGCTTTTCAGCACTGAAAGGCGGAGATTTCCTCAGCACTGAAGTCAACAAGTATCTGAATACCGACATCACTGAAAACCCGCATCCAGATGACTGGAAAATTGAAAGCCGCTTTCACTTTGGTGGTTATGCAAAAATAAACGATGATCTAATTCAGTTTATGCACCGGTTTAAATCCCAATATGATATCGAACTAGACGCTGTTTATACCGCTAAGATGTTCTATGGCATATTCGAGCTCATCAGATCAGAGTCATTTAAGCCTGGAAGTGTCATCATTGCGGTTCATAGTGGTGGACTACAAGGCAACAAAGGGTTTAATCTTCAAGGGTTAGTCTAACTAGCATCGTTTATGACTGGATAACGAACATATTAATGCAAACCCACTGCCCACACTGCGAAACCAACTTCAGGATAACCGAATCACAGATTGACATCGCTGAGGGTTATGTCCGTTGCGGCATCTGCGAAGAAATCTTCAACATCTATGAAGTCGCAGATAACGATTCTCCCGAAGGTGCTCAACAACTTCCGCTAGACGATTCTGAAGAGACACCTGAAGGCATTGATGAACACCAGCCTGAACCAGAAGAGTTAAACCAAGATAAAACAGACAATAACTTCTATTACGAAGTATCGCCTGACGACGCTCTGTCTGCCCCTGAAGAATTAGCTGACAAAGAATCTGACACCGACGCGCCAGACGATTTCTTTGATGAAGATATCAATAAACCCTTAGACTACATCATCCCTACTGACATTCGTCACTCTGCATCGTCTACCCCACCCTCCGTAACGATCACCACACTCTGGAGTATTGGTATATTACTGCTTATATCCAGCCTGGCAATTGAATACATCTGGTTTAACCGAGATGAATTTCATCAATTCCCGGCACTGCAGACTCAGATCGAAAAACTGTGTCAGCAACTGGATTGCAAAAAACAGTCACAGCGTGACTCCTCTAAAATTCAACTGGTTACCAGAAACGTTTACTCTCATCCAAATGAAAAAGATGCATTGATGATTAACATCATCATGAGAAACAAAGCCAACTTTGCTCAAGAATACCCCGTCATACAAGTTGAATTTTCTGATATACGTGGTAATAGCGTAGCCGCCAGGCGTTTTTTTCCTTTTGAATATCTAGCTACCCGGTATCAGGACAGTGAAACAAAACAACCTCACCTGCTACAACCCGAGACAGATGCCAGCATCACACTGGAGATAAAAGATCCTGGCGAAGATGCGGTAACCTACGAGTTTAATTTCCTCTAGATATCTCAGAGACAGCCAATCAAGCGTTTTACAAACATATAGAATCTGTCAAAATACCTCTCTCATGAATATTGGCAAATACATTTTTGATTCACCAGTAATACTCGCCCCTATGGCCGGTGTCACTGACCGTCCCTTCAGAAACCTGTGTTATCAACTGGGTGCGGACTTATGCGTGTCTGAGATGGTGACTTCAGAAAAACATCTGTGGAATACCAGAAAGACTCAACTGCGCCTCAACCATGATGGCGAAAGAGGTATCCGAAGCGTACAGATCGCTGGTACAGACCCCGATAAATTAGCTGAAGCTGCAAAGTTTAATGTTGAACATGGTGCACAGATTATTGATATCAATATGGGCTGTCCTGCAAAAAAAGTTTGTAACGTTCTTGCCGGATCAGCTTTACTGAAAAACGAACCACTGGTTGCCGATATACTTGCTAGCGTTGTAGATGCTGTTGATGTTCCGGTCACTCTAAAGATACGGACCGGCTGGGACAGGGATAATAAGAATGCGGTAACTATCGCTAAGATAGCCGAGGACAGTGGTGTACAAGCACTTTCCGTCCATGGTCGCACGCGGTCAGATGCTTACAAAGGCAATGCAGAATATGACACCATCGCTGCAGTTAAAGCGGCATGCTCAATACCAATTATTGCCAATGGCGATATAGATAGTCCGGAGAAAGCCAGAGCCATACTCGAACACACCGGAGTCGACGGCTTAATGATAGGCCGTGCAGCACAGGGCAATCCCTGGATATTCAACCAGATAAAACATTATCTAGCTGAAGGGAAATTACTACCCTCCCCTGATCAGACAGAAATTTGTCAGGTCTTAACCACACATCTGCAGAATCTTCATGATTTCTATGGTAAATTCTCAGGTGTACGGATTGCACGAAAACACATAGGATGGTATCTCAAACACAGCGAAGGATTCGAATTGTTCAAAAAACAAATAAACCAGGTTGACGAATCCGACAAACAAATTAAACTGGTCGCGGATTTTTTTAATTCACAACAAGCTTCATTGACGATAAAAGCAGCATGAGCGAACAAACTTTCCAAGACATTACCCACATTCAGGATGACGAAAGTACCTCTGAGAAAATCTCTCAACTTAGTCATGCGGTAAAACATTCGATTCGACGCTACCTCTACGAATTAGATGGAACGCAACCAAGTAACATGTACGAATTGGTACTAAAGCAGATAGAACAACCATTATTTGAAGCCATCCTCGAGCATACCAAAGGTAATCAGTCACGGGCAGCAGAACTGCTTGGTTTGAATCGTGGTACCTTACGGAAGAAATTACGTAGTTATAATTTACATAAGTAATTAATTTTTCTATTGTGCACTTATTCCTGTGCACTTTCTTTTTCCTTAACAGTTACAGTTTACTTTTTGTTAGGCATTGCGGTCTTCGCACCGCGGGCGAGTTACTTTTCTTTCAATAGCAAAAGAAAAGTAACCAAAAGAATGCCATCCTGCTTTGTTTGCCCCGAGAAAAGCACTCGGGGTGCCTGAATGCTACAGTGTTGCCAACGAGTCGCTCTGATGCGCCATCCGGGCGCACAGAGCTAAATTCGCCGTCCTTGGCGAATTTCCTCTACCAACACCGCAACATTCAGCAAACAAAGATGGACTTTAAACCAACAAAGACAAACAAGAACTAGAGTCATTACGTAAATAACTTAGTCGTATTAACGATGTTTATTCTTTTGATGTTAACCCACCTTAAGCAAAGCCATTGAGGCAGTGCGGTTGTCATGAGCTTTCTGCGAAAGCTGTCTGAGCGTTCTTTGCGAGTTCTTTCGCAGCATGATAACAGTGCTGACTCAATGGGAACCCCTGTGTCTTTCACAGGGGCGAAGCTGTAGTGGCGGCCTTTTCTGGTTACTCTTTTGGGCTGTAGCAAAAGAGTGACTCGCCAGTGGGGCGAGACCCACAATGCCAAATAAAAAGTAACCAGTTAATGCTAAGAAAAGAACAACCCGTCAAAGTGAAAAAGTCACCACTCTAAGTTATAATTCCACCTCCAAAAAAACAAGTAAAAAGGCTACCCCATGACCGACGCAACTCAACGCCCAGTACGACGTGCACTCATCAGTGTTTCTGATAAAGACGGCATTATAGAATTCGCCAAATCACTGCACTCACAAGGCGTAGAAATCCTCTCTACCGGTGGCACAGCCAAATTACTCATCGAAAATATGATTCCCTGCCTCGAAGTGTCTAAACACACGGGTTTCCCGGAAATCATG
Organism: Gammaproteobacteria bacterium; assembly: GCA_013138755.1. Taxonomy (GTDB): domain Bacteria; phylum Pseudomonadota; class Gammaproteobacteria; order SZUA-229; family SZUA-229. The sequence goes on along the minus strand of WTCC01000049.1, from coordinate 97 downwards.
GACGGTCGCGTCAAGACCCTGCACCCGAAAATCCATGGTGGCATCTTGGGTCGCCGCGGTATCGATGACGGTGTAATGAAAGATAACGATATTGCCC